>CADBMQ010000202.1 GCA_902795765.1 Oscillospiraceae bacterium
AACTTATCAAGCGACTTTGTGCCGCCTTTTTTCTGATGTGGCTCTGCACCGTGAATGTTAGGCGAAACATCTTCGTCATTGACTGCTTCGAGCAGAGCAGATGCAATTTCTTTCGCATTAGCACCGAGTTGCTCGATAAATCTGTTAGCATAGTTGCCTTCTTGCAAAACAGCAAGCAAAAGCGGAATAGAGCCGACTGCCATCATATTCATTGAACGTGCAAATTCAAGCGACACTTCGAGTATGCGTTTGCTTGTCGGAGTTAAATCCTGTGGAGTCAATCGGATGGGATTACCTCTTCCGATTTCGCTTTCGAGAAGATTTATCAAAGCATCTTCTGTGACGCCTGCCTGAGCGAGTAACTCGCTTGTGAGTGACTGCTCATCGTGAGTAAGTCCCGTAAGCAAATGCTCACTGCCAATATAGTTGTGACCCAACTCTCCCGCAAGTTCAATGGCGTTGTTGAGTGCGTTGTTTGCATCGTTTGTAAAGCCGTTGAATCTATACATAATAATTCACTCCTTATAGTAAAAATTATTTTTCAAGTGTTTCACGAATAGTTCTCGCACGCAATTTGTCACGAGTTTCTTCGTCTAATGCACCACCTGCTTTAACTTGCAGTGATGCGGGTTGACATATCATAATAAGTTCGTCAATAACTTCAAGACCGACCCTGTCGAAGATTTCCATACCAATTCCAAGACGCAGTTTGTCGGCAAGGTTTAAAAATTCCGCAGACGAAATCATCCTTGCACTCGACAGAACACCCCACGCACGGTAAGCCATATCTTCGAGCTTGTCACGGTCGATACCCGATCTTGCCTGACGCTCACGGGCAATGATTTGCTTTGTCATATTTTCGAGATTTTCAATAGCCGAACTCTCTGAAATACCGAGAGTGACTTGATTTGATAACTGATACATCGAGCATTTAACAGTACTGCCTTCACCGAATGTACCACGCATAGTGAGTCCGATTTTGGATATGGTGTTGCCGAGCGGATTTATTGCACCCATAGTTTCAAGTGCAGGAATATGGAGCATTGCACAGGCACGCATACCCGTTCCGAGATTAGTCGGACATTCGGTAAGGTAGCCCAACTCGCTGTCAAAAGCAAAGTTAAGTGACTTATCAAGCAAACTATCAATCTCGTTTGCGATTTTGTATGCAGTTTTGAGTTCAAGACCTGATGTCAAAACCTGAATACGAACGTGGTCCTCCTCGTTAATCATTATTGACACAGTTTCATCCTCTGTAATCAATGCGGCTCTGCCTTGACCGTTTTCTGCGAAATCGGGACTGATTAAATGACGCTCAACCATAGAATATGCGTTAATTCTTGAAATCTTGTCCATATCGTAGAAAACAAATTTATTTTTCCATTTCGAGCGAGATTTCGTTATTGCATCGGAAACTTTTTGGATAACCTCGTATTTCTGTTCGGAGGTCATCTTGTTAGGGAAGGGATAGCCGTTCAAATTTCGTGCAAGACGAATTCGTGACGAAACGACAATATCACGCTCACTTCCGTCGTTCATATACCACTTATTCATTCGGCTGTTCCTCCTTTTTCGCTTCGATAAGTTTAATTTGATCACGCAATTTTGCCGCTTGTTCATAGTCCTCACGGCCAACAGCCTCATCAAGCTCTGCTTTCAACTTATCAACTTCGTATTCATCACGAACTTCTTCGAAAGCAGTCTTCGGCACTTTTCCAATATGGCGGGTTTTTCCGTGCATACGGCGGAGAGAGGGCAAAAGCTCCTCTCTGAAAGTGTCGTAGCAATCGGGGCAACCAAGTCTGCCACGCTTTGCAATTTGGTCGAATGTGCTATCGCAGCTCGGACAAACTTTTGCTTTGTGGACTTCGGGCAGATGACTTTCAAACATAGACGACCAAAAATCGCTCATATCGAACGGATTAAATCCCGACATTCCAAGTTTTGCCGCACATTCGGGGCAGAGATGATATTCGGCAGTTTTGCCGTTTATAGTTTGCTTGATGTGAGTTGTTGCCTGTCTTTTTCCGCAGTTTTCACATAACATAGTAATCATTCCTTTCTCTATTAAACACAAGCGATAAGCATCTGCTTTAAAATACTTGCACGAAGTTGGTTTCGTATATTTGACGGCACGCAAGCATAACACTTGTCAGATACTGCCGTATTTATAAGTATGGCAGTCGGAGTGTCAATTAGTCCTTGTGCCAGTAGATTTTCGATAAGCACACGAGCGGTGTTAAGACCAATCTCGTCACCAATGGAGTTAATAAGGTGCATCAAAGCACTCGAACGGTCAACCTTAATTCTGCGAATACGAATGTAACCGCCACCGCCACGCTTACTCTCAACAATGTACCCTTGTTCTGGTGTAAATCGGGAAGCGATAACGTAGTTTATCTGGCTCGGCACACAACCAAAAACCGATGCAAGTTCGTTTCGTTTTATTTCTGCAAGACCTTCTTGCGACTCACTCAGCATCTGCATAATAGCCTCTGTAATAACGTCGCTCATTCTCATGTTTTACAACTCCTTTTGTTTTGCTTGATTGTATTATAATTCAAAGGTCAAAGAAAGTCAAAGTCTAATTTGGTCAAATTAGAGCGTTTAACCAAACTAAAACACAAAAAATCTCTTGTTTTCTCACGAATACTAACTTTTTCTCGATTTTTCAAAAAAGTCAAAAGTCAAACTGTAACCAAAATATATAACTTCCGTATAATGATATTGACAGAAGGGAGGAGAATTATGAGCTGCTTCAATTTTGGTTCTGGCAACGGTTGCTGCGAGTGGATTATCGTTTTAATCCTCATCTGCATCCTTTGCGGTGATAACAATAACGGATGCGGTTGCGGTTGTGGCAACTAAAAATACGTAATCTCAAAAAAGAGCGTTCAGAAATGAACGCTCTTTTGCTTATAACAGAAAAATCGGATAACCTAAGTTACCCGATTTTTCCGAAAAACAAATAATAAGAGGAGATGTTATGTTAAAAAGATAAATCTTTTAAACATCAAGTTTGAGTTGGTCGGTCGTGGATTAAAACGACCGACCATTGCAATTTTTTATCTTTGGGGGAGATTTTTTATTGCAAGTTAATAATAGCATATAAATATGAATAAATCATTAAGCTAATTTAAAGAATAAAAAAATCTTTTTAAATAACGTGTCGACAGCTAATTATTTTTGTAATATTCAATCGCATCAGCCATAAATTCGTCGGTGACATTGAAGCGTTCGGCAAGTTCCCAAACGCTTGTATCCCCGTTTTTGATAAGATTTTGCAGTTCTTTTTTGTCAACAAGCAGACGATACGCAAAAATATTCGCACGTCGCTCCGATCGTCTGCGTTCACAAATATCTGTCCCCTCTCCATAGAAACCACCTGCAAGACAATGTCCGAGTTCGTGAGCGAGTTGCACACGCTCCTCGGCGGTGGTGTTTTGGGTAAATGGATTCATCGCAATAAAGCAATGACCGTTCTCATCGCAAACCGACAAACTTTTGCAATTGAGCATTTTAAAACAGTTGACAACAACACCGTTATGACCGGCATACTCGTAAAGGTCGTTCAAATCCATTCGCAACCCTCCAAACAGTTTTATTTGTCTTGCATACGTTGTTGCTCTTTAATAAAACGAGCATAGCGCTTGACATCTTCAAGCATTTCATCGCTGATTTCGTCAGCGTCACCACCCCAAAGAGCAAATTTGATGTCCGAATTGCGTTCGGGCATACCGAGAAGACTGTCCGTACTCGTATTAAGCACCTGTGCGAGTTTGGCAACAGTTTCGGGATTGGGAGTTGCAAGACCACGCTCCCATTTAGCGACAGTTTGTTGAGAAGCATCAACCATTTCTGCGAGTGCTTTTTGCGAAAGACCGGCAGCCTGCCTTAACTCACGCAAACGCAAACTGAACATTTCGTTCATAAAATCAAATCCTTTTTTAAGCGAAATTCCGAACCGAAAAAACGTGTTCTGACAACATTGTACTACTTATAGTTGTAAAAGTCAAGCGAAAATATTCAAAAAAGTTGTTGACAACACTAAAAAGTTGTGGTATAGTATGCTTGCAACAACGAAACGGAGTTAGTTGCGGAAAGGGTACAACTAAAATGCGTAAAATCAAACAAAAGAGAATGAATTTAGGACTAACACAAAAATATGTCGCATACAAAGTTGGAGTATCGCAACAGGCAGTTGTCAGATGGGAAAGCGGAATAACGGCGCCGAGCGCATCGCATTTGACGAAACTTGCCAAGGTCTATGAATGTTCGATCGAAGAACTTCTCGACAGTTGAATTATACGCTTTTTCAATGTACCTAAATCAGTACAGTCAGAAAGGAATGATGATATGATTTGCGTGGAATGTGCCACAAGAGAATGCAACGGTTGTATGCGTTGCGTGGAAGACGACGGTGCGTTACATTGCGAGTTGTGCGGCGGCGTCCTTTGGGACGAGTATTACGATATAGACGGGATGCTCATCTGTCCCGAGTGTATAAACGATAGCCGCCGATTTTATTAAAAGAAAAGAGGTATCGTGTGAAAAGAAACATTCGACAAAGTATGCAGGCGCTGTTGCGACTGCCTGTCATATCGGAAGAAGAAAAAAAGCAACTTGAAAAAATCGGAGTAAAAACAAAAAATCCGAGAAACTGCGAACTAATTGCACTTCGACTTTTCGAGGCGGCACAAAGGGGAGAACTCTCTGCCTTGAAAGAGGTTTTGCGACTTGATGGCGAAGAAACGCAGACCGACGGAACGGTAAAAATCTTGTGCGATTTCGAGGATAAAAATGACTGTTAGTTTGCGAAAAACAGTCGGTGGAGGGTATGAAGATTATTGGCACTCAAAGGCAAGATACCGTGTACTAAAAGGTGGTAAGGGCAGCAAGAAATCTGCTACTACTGCGTTGAACATAATCGTTAGAATGATGCAATATCGTGATGCTAATACATTAGTTGTTCGTCAAGTAATGGATACGCATAGATCATCGACATTTGCACAGTTGCGTTGGGCGATCAATCGATTACAGGTAGGTCATCTGTGGAAAACAACAGTTTCTCCGATGGAAATAACCTACATACCGACAGGGCAAAAGATATTGTTTCGTGGTTTTGATGATGTACTTAAACTTGCATCAACAACAGTTGACAAAGGTTATCTGTGTTGGGTGTGGATTGAGGAAGCATACGAGATACCAAGCGAGTCAGACTTCGACAAACTTGACTTGTCCGTGCCTCGTGGTGCAGTTCCATCGCCGTTATTCAAACAAACTACAATAACATTTAATCCTTGGCACGAAGGACATTGGTTGAAATCACGATTTTTCGATAATCCACCAAGCAATGCAGATATTTATTCAACAAATTATATGTGTAACGAGTTCCTTGATAGCACCGATATTGCCGTGTTCGAGCGAATGAAAAGTGAGAACCCACGCAAGTATGCAGTCGCAGGGCTTGGCGAATGGGGTGTGACAGAAGGACTTGTATTTGATAATTGGAGCGTCTGCGATTTTGACAAAACCATTCTAAAACAAAACGAGCAAATCCATTTTATTTTCGGTCTCGACTACGGCTACACAAACGATCCGTGTGCCTTTGTCGTGGCAGGTGTGGACAGGTCGCAGAACAAAATCTATATAGTTGACGAGCATTATCAAAAGCGAATGCTCAATTCAGATATAGCAAGAATGCTTGTTTCAAAAGGCTACTCGAAAGAACGAATATATGCCGACTCGGCAGAGCCAAAATCGAACGATGAACTACGGCGACTCGGCATTACCCGAATAACACCCGCACAAAAGGGTGCAGATAGTGTTCGAAACGGAATTGCGACACTTTTGGAGTACCAAATCTGCGTCCACCCAACCTGTAAAAATATGATTGCAGAACTTTCGTCATACCATTGGGCGACCGACAAACTCGGACGAACACAAAACTATCCGGA
>CADBMQ010000203.1 GCA_902795765.1 Oscillospiraceae bacterium
AATCACATTTCCAGCCGAAATACCAAACGATTATATTACGTCAGTTATGTTTTATTCTATTGGCGTACCAACAAACCTAACCTACCCATCTGGTATAAAGTGGTCGGGAGATGACATTGTATCAGGGGAGTTCGTCCCTGCAAGTGGCAAAAAGTACACGCTATGCTTGTGGTATGACGGAGTTGTGAATGGTGTGGTACGAGGTGTTTCAAATGCGTAGAGTGGAGCATTTGAGAAACGCTATGTTGAATGTTGTAAATCATAAACAAAGCCGACTTCCGACAGATTATCAAGAAGTGGAATGGATACAGGGAGTCAGCGTTCGTTCCTATGTGAATTTGTCTGTGAATTGGAACTCGAAACAATTTACAAATGAAACAACAAATTTCATTTTTTCAATAGTGAACGAAGAATATCTTTACGATATGTCTTTATGTGGCAGTTCGGGAGTAGGTAAACCTCCACTTGTTTTTTTAAAACGGGATAAAACCGAAGTTTTAATGAGTGATTCATCGACATACTGTTCGATTGGCTCATATTCCATATTTGGGGATAATCCATTAACAGTAGAATGTAGTGTTGTAACCGCAAATAAACAGTCACTAATAACTATTGGCAATGCAACAACATCATACAGTGCAATTTCCCCGAAATATAAAGAAATAACGGTAGATGTTCCACACCAAAATTTTCATTGCAATTTGATTCCCTGCTATCGCAAATCAGACGATGTAATCGGATTTTACGACATTGAGAATAACATTTTTTATGATTCGGTAGGACAATTTGAGAAAGGAGCGGATGTATGATTTATAAACTAATTTCAGAAAAACGAATAAAACGATTTAGCGGATGGTGGCAGGAAGGCGACACAATATATACCAATGCCGAGGCAGAACGCAGAGCGTTGAAAACGGGCGAGTGGCATCATCTCGTAGTTGACGAACAACCCGAATACAACCCCGAAACGCAGTATCTCGATTATCACTATGAGTTAGTTGGAGATACAATTCACCAGCGTTTCACAGTCAAAGAAATAGAGGAGTGATATTATGTATAGAAGTCCATTCACAGCAAAATGCGAACAAACAACACCATTCAAAAAGGCAGGCTCTTGGGCAGCAGGCTATCACACAGGCGAGGATTGGATTTGCAACACAGACCGCACACTCGTGTCCCCAGCAGACGGCACGGTTTCTTTTGTTGGCTATGACAGTAGCTACGGCAACCATATAGTTATTCATACAGATGATAGAAAATGTATTCTTATGGCACATTTGGAGTCAACTCCAACCGTAAAACAAGGACAGCACATCACTGCCGGCACAAAAGTCGGTATGGAAGGCAATACAGGAAATAGCACAGGCTACCACCTTCACATCGAAGTGCAGTCAATTCCTGAATGGAATTATGCAGAAAATCTTTTGAAGCCGTCAGACTATATCGACTTTCAAAAGTTCACAACAGTAGAGCCTATTTCGACAGGCAGCGGATTTATTGCACGAAAATATAATAACGGCTCAACTCGTGAATACACCTACCTCACAACAGCAAACTCGCTTGCAAGCAAGAATGATATAGGCTATCTCGACCCATATCAAACTGCGACCGTTGTAGCGAGAGTTGATAGTTGCCCAGCGGTAATTTACGATGCGCAGGGCAAAACAAAAATTGGCTTTGTCAAGTGGGAAGGCGGTGTCAAGGAGAAGAACTACTCATATAAAAGGTGGAGTAACGGCTCAACACCCGAACTCGTTTATTCAACGGTTGAGGATTGTAAGTCGGGTTCGAATTCGGTGGGCAAACTTTTCCCGAACGAAACTGCTGACTGTTGTGGAATAGTTAATGGTTGTTATGCGTTGATTTATAACGCAGAAGGCAGTAAAAAAGTCGGCTTTGTAAAGTACAATGGTGGACTATAATCAAAAAGGCAGGGTGATAAAAATAACGGAAATAATAGTTGCGGTGATCGCATTTTGCGGAACGCTTATCGGCTCGTACGGTGGTATAAGAACAGCAAACAAACTAACAAACTACCGAATTGAGCAACTTGAAAAGCGAGTACAAGCACACAACTGCTTAATCGACAGAATGTACTCTGCCGAAAAGGAAATTTCGGGACTAGACGAGAAAGTTTCGGTTGCAAATCACCGCATAAAAGATTTAGAAGAACAAACTCAAAATCTTGCAAGGAGGGGTTGAATAAAGTGGCAGACATCACAAAAATATTAAGCGAATATAGCGCACCTATGATAATGGGAATATGCGTTTGTATTGGATATATAATAAAAAAAGCCGTTCCGTCTGACAGCATCAACCGATTTATTCCGCTTATAGTCGGTTGCCTTGGAGTTGGATTGAATGCGTGGATAAATTTAAGTTTCTCGCCGTCTATCGTGCTTGTCGGACTTGTATCTGGACTTGCGAGTACAGGAATGCACGAAGCACTCGGACAGATGCTGAACAAAAAGTAAAAAACGCACCCGAAAGGGTGCGTTTTGAAATTTTAAACACTTGTAAAACTAAAAGCAGTATGCTATAATATAGCGGAAAGGAATGGTTTTAATGAGATTTTGTACGCCGTGTTTATTTGGCGTTGAAGGACTTTTGGCGGACGAGCTTCGCCGAATGGATATAAAGAATGTAACACCCGAAAATGGTTGCGTAACTTTTGAAGGCGATATGTCAACACTTGCTCGTGTCAATCTGCGTTCAAGAGTGGCAGAGCGTGTGCTTGTCGTACTCGGCGAGTTTGAGGCACGAACCTTTGAC
>CADBMQ010000204.1 GCA_902795765.1 Oscillospiraceae bacterium
CAGAGTGAATATAAAAGTCCTGTCTGAATTCTTTATAGTCGTCCTTGCTGAAAAATGTCAAGCATTGTCATAGGACAAATTTAATAATACGCCTATTTGTTTATTGTATATTTTAACTAAACAAAAATCCCCTATGGTTATTTCGCCATAAGGGATAATTTTTTTATTCTACCAAAGATGATATGCTTCCTATTCCACTTGAAAATCTTTCTACATATTCGGAAATCAAATAATTCGGGGAAATTTCGTCAAGCATTTTGGTATTGTAATATGATCTGTGCAACACATAAACATCTGTAAATGCCTCGCACAATGACGGCAACATTGCAACTCTACACGAATCGCCAACTAACAATACAGTCGCTTTATTTTTTGCTGATGAATTTGTTATATGATATACTTCTTCATTCTGTTGAGCCAAAGATACTGCATTCCAATCGATTTCCTTTGTTCCGTCAACAGAATATTCTATATCATCATTAAAAGCAATTTCACGAAGTCCCACCATCTTCGCTAAGTCATCTTCTCCGCTGATATGATATGCACCAAATAGGTTTTTAGAGTTGATTTTTCTTTCGGAGAGTGGAGCAATTTCGATATTCCACTTATCCAAAATGCTTTTTACTCCCAAATATCCTCCAAGTTGGTTCCAATGGGTATCGTACCAATAATATAACTGGTTATCCTTACTTGCTGATATTATCTCTTTTTTGGGATTTACGACATTAACTCCGTTTTCGCTTAAATACTTTAACAGTTTATCTGTTCGAGTTTCATTAACACGCACATAGGTTTCAGGAATATACTCGTAATACACATTTTCTTTATTTGGTGAAACGAAAATAAGCGACTTTATGCCTCTTTTATCAAGTTCATTTTGTGTTTCAAGGCAAGATTTTAAGGTTGTTTTCATTTCGTCATCTGTAAATACTTTTTTGCCTTCGTATTCTCCCATTGGATCGCCATCGGCAATACTTTTATAAAAAAGCCACTTTTCTTTGCCTTTGAACACCTGACTTGATGATATTTCTTTTGTTGAATAATACGTATATATCGAGTCTACCCTACTTAATATCTTCTTTTGAAAAATAGAATCCGACCACTTTGTATCTATATTATCTACACACTCGTCAACTTTTTCAATTACACTTTTATCTGCGCTATCTGTTTGGCTCTTGAAACCTTTTATAAAGTTAAACCAACACACTGCTGAAAACGCAAACACCCCGATAATTACAAGGATAATATACCATGGGCAATTTATTTTTATCTTCTTCATGATATACCCTCCGTTAAAAATTACCGTAGATATACGGTGAATATGATGAATTAACTACTGCACTCATTGCAAGTCCGAACAATGCCAAAACGACTATGCCTTTTATGATTTTAAACCATAACTTTGATGAGAATTTATCAAATAATTTATTCCACGGGAACAGTATTATACTCGCTACGAGAACAAACGGAATAAATGCTAATGCTTTTTCTTCTATAACACCGAGTCCATTTGCTCCAAACATTCCACTAATATACTTTCCTGCCGTTGACAAACTGTTTGCTCTAAATGGTATCCAAAGCAAATTTACAAAGAAAAGTGCATATATGTGGTCATACCAATGTTTGCCGATGTTTTTCATAAACGGTGCATACTTTTCGATTATGAGCAACACAAAATAACCTAGTCCCCACAAAATGAAACTCCAATCAGCACCATGCCATATTCCTGTTACCGCCCATACGACAAGCATATTGAAAATATGTCTGGGAATTGAACATCTGTTGCCTCCCATTGGAATGTAAATATAATCTCTAAACCATCTGCTCAAAGATATATGCCATCTTCTCCAAAAGTCAGAAATGCTGCTTGCCTGATATGGCTTATTGAAATTTTCAGGTATATCAAATCCAAACAATCTTCATATTCCGATAGCCATATCCGAATATCCAGAAAAATCATAATAGAGCTGTAATGTGTACGCTATCGAGCCTATCCATAATCCCAAGCAGGAATAGGTACTGCCTGCTGCTACTCCGTCAAAATAATAGTCGGCAAGTAATGCAATTTTATCCGCAATGAGAACCTTTTTACACAAGCCGATTATTATTTTCTCGATTGCTAATCCGTAATTTTCAAATTCAATTTTACTTTTAAGTCCGTCCTTGAAATTTTGGTATCTGATTATCGGACCTGATGTTAATGTTGCAAAAAATGTCAAATA
>CADBMQ010000205.1 GCA_902795765.1 Oscillospiraceae bacterium
CTCTCTATTTTTATACCTTGAATTAAATTTTCTCGGTCTTTTTCGGGAAGAGAATCGATATAAATATCATAAACTTGTTTGGGATCCTGGTCACTATTTTCGAATAATGCTACCTTTCTATCATATACAGATAGCACCAAATTATTATTCTCACCTCCTGCAAACAGAGTAAACGTAATAATGCAACACACAAAAACAAGTGGAATTATAATTAAAGCTTTTTTATTCAAAATATCATCCCTTTTAACATATTTTTTAATATTTTAGGCTAAAAAATAACAAATATACGTTTAAATAATGGTAAAAATATCAAAAATGTAAGTTGAAATTAAAACTTTGTTATGTTATAATACATAAAGTGGCATATTGTGTTTAAGTATTTTATGAAAGAAGGGAAAAAGATGTCTGATAAATGGGACGATGTATTTAATCAAAATAACAACAATGATGATTTTGATTGGGATAAGTTGTTTGACAATTCCTCAAATTCAAAATCTTTTGACGATATAAGTTCAAAAAATAATTCCTATAAATTCGAAGGTTCCATTGATGACGCTGATTCTTTTGGCGGAACTAGGATGTTTGACCCTGTTACATCGCAGGACTTTAACGATAATGTAAGAAATGATTTTATTAATGAGGTCACCGATATTGAAGAGAATGAACCTTTAATTGGTGATGACTTTATGCTTGTTGATCCTGTTGATGATATTAAACCTATGAGAAACAATTCTGATTTTTCTTTTAAAGATGATACCACAACAGAAAGACGCAGTAGAAATCGTTCCGACAGATCTGAACGTTCTTCAAATTCGAACAGAAGATCTACTAAAAATAAAAAGAAATCTTTACCGAGAAAAATAGGAAGAATTATTATATCTCTTTTCCTTGTTGGAGTTATTTCAATCTGTTTGTTTATTGGCGCATTTATGGTTTATGTTTTCGCGTTTGTTGACGATTCAGTTGATAACGATTTATATGATCTTAAACTCGACTACACAACAATCATTTATGCCAAAGATGACGAAGGTAAAGACGTTGAACTAACACGTCTTCACGCTGATCAAAACCGTGTGTGGATTAGCCTTGAAGAAATGCCTGAAAAATTGCAAAATGCGTTTATTTCAGCCGAAGATAAGCGTTTTAAAGACCACGAGGGTGTTGACTGGAAGCGTACTATTGCTGCACTTATAAACGAAGCAACAGGCTTCTTAGGTTCACAACAAGGTGGTTCAACAATTACACAGCAGCTTGTAAAGAACTTAACAGAGGATAATGCGACGCAAGGTGTTGCAGGTTATATGCGTAAAGTGCGTGAGATTATGCGTGCAAGATATCTTGAAAAGAACTACGCAAAATCTGATATATTGGCGGCTTATTTGAACACAATTCACTTGGGATCGGGTATAGATGGTGTTGAAGTTGCATCGTATTATTACTTCGATAAAAAAGCGTCTGAATTGTCACTCGTTCAATGTGCTTGTCTTGCCGCTATAACAAAATCACCTGAGGCATACGATCCATTCAAAAATCCCGAAGATAATAAAGAACGTCGTAACTGGGTTCTCGAGGAAATGTATAAGAATGGCTATATCTCAAAAGACGAGTGTGAAAAGGCTAAAAATGCAGATTTAGGCTTGCGTAAAGATCCGCAACCGACTCTTTCCAGAACTGAAAAAATCAACAGCAACTACTATTCTTGGTTTGTTGATGCGTGTATCGATCAAGTTATCAAGGATTTGTCTGTTAAATTAGATTGTTCAGAAGATACAGCACAATCTAAACTCTTCCGTGGTGGATACAAAATTTATACCACTCAAGATTTAAATATTCAAAAGACAATGGAAGAAGAGTTTAGCGACGATGATAACTTCTCAAGAGTTAGCACAGAAAATGACAGAACTCCGCAAGCTGCTATGACAGTTATGGACTACGAAGGTCATGTTGTCGGTATGGTTGGTGGCCGTGGAGAGAAAAAGGGAAATCGTCTTTTTAACCGTGCAACAAATCCTCGTCAAACAGGTTCTGCAATTAAACCTGTTGCTGTTTATGCACCTGCAATTCAGTATAATATTATAACCTACGGATCACGCAGAGATGATGAACCTGTTAAAGAACTTGATGGCGAACAATGGCCGGTTAACTATTCGGGATACTATTCGGGCGATGTAACTGTTTTGTACGCACTCGAGCAATCATTGAACACTATTCCTGTTAAGTTAGTTGATGAAATGGGATTGCAGAAATCTTTTGACTTCCTTACAAAGAATATGGGTATAACAACCTATGTTCAAAATAAAACTGTTGACGGTAGAACAGTAAGCGACCTTACCGAATCGTC
>CADBMQ010000206.1 GCA_902795765.1 Oscillospiraceae bacterium
ATAAAATCGTTGCAAAAAGATGAACAGAACTGTCACAGGCAATGCAACTAATATTGCACCTGCGGCAAACTGCGTGAAATACTTGTCAATCATCTCACGAGATAGCATTTGATAAAGTCCGACTGCGACTGTATATTTTTCATAATTATCTCCCATTATAACACGAGCGAAAATAAAATCCGCCCAAGGTGCCATAAACGAGGTCATTGCGGTGTAGACTATAATTGGCTTTGAAAGCGGGAGCGTCACTCGGAAGAAAATCTGCGACCGAGTTGCACCGTCAATTAGTGCCGCCTCGTCTAACGCTCGTGGTATCGTGTCGAAAAAACCTTTTGCAACGTAGAATGAAAGTCCTGCCGATGCCGAATAGACAAGCACGAGTGCCGTCAAACTCTGCGTCAGTCCGAAAGTTTTTAGAATATAATAAACTGCAATCATACTCATAAACGCAGGGAACATTCCAAGAATTAGTGCGATATTCATATAGGTTTTGCGAAGTTTAAATCGCAGTCGGGATATAACATAAGCGACCGAAAGAGTGATAACTGTTGTAAGCAAACACGAGAAAATTGCGACAATCAGCGTGTTGATAAACCAAGTTGGGTAGGAAAAAACAGATGTGTCGGTCAGTAGGTTTACATAGTTATCTGCGGTGTAATTTTTCGGGAAAAAGTAGGACGTGAACGAGCCTGACTCTGCCCTGAATGAAGTGAGCAATGTCCAAAAAATCGGGATAACCCAAATAATTGACAAAACTATCAAAATTGCGTAGATGATAATATTCGCTGTTTTTGTTCGTTTCATTTGGACACTCCTTTAACCAAATCGTTCTTCGTCTTTGTAGGACGATGTGTTTCGATATGCGATTAGCGACAGAATAATTGAAATTACAAACACGATAATACCAATCGTGGACGCTAAATTGTAATCCTTTTCGTCTGCGGTTAGTTTGTATAGCCACGTGACGAGCAAATCTGTTTTACCTGCAACGTAATAGTCGGAAGCGAGTGGTTCGCCACCTGTCAAGAGATAGATTACGTTGAAATTGTTGATGTTGCCGATAAACTGAGTTATGACAAATGGAGCAGTGACATGCCAAACGTGTGGCAGAGTTATTTTGAAAAACATTTTAATCGGCCCTGCCCCATCAATTCGAGCCGCTTCGTATAAATCATCGGGAATGTTCATCAAAATTCCGCTTGTCATCAACATTGTATAGGGAATTCCCACCCACAAATTGACGATTAAAACAGTTGCTCTTGCCCATGTCGGATCTGTCAAAAACGGAAGTGGCGAAGTTATCACACCGAGCGACTGCAACGTTGCATTGATAGGGCCGAATTTGTTGAGCATATTTCGCATTATGAGTAGCGAAATAAACTGCGGAACTGCGATTGTTAGAATTAGTATCGTTCTCCAAAATGATTTAAACTTAATTCCCTTTTTGTTGATTAAAAGTGCTGTGATTATGCCAAAAACATAGCAACTTGCAGTTGCAAGGACTGCCCAAACGAGTGTCCAAACAAGCACGGGAAAAAAAGTCCCCGAAAGCATTCCGTTGCCGAAAAGCATATTTTTAAAGTTCGCAAGCCCCACCCAGTCAAACAGATTTCCAGGTGGTTGGTGGGATTTATCATAGTTTGTGAACGCAATCAAAATCATAAAAACGAGCGGTAAAACTGTGAAAAGCAAGATGCCGAGCAGAGGCAGAGCCATCATAAGTCGATGAAAGTTTTTATCTCCCAAAGATATTACATCTTGTATAATGCTATTTGCCCGACCATACATTCGATATTGCATCTTCGCTTCTTTCGCACTTTTAATTGACGTGCGATATGCGAGAATGAAAAGCACCGTCACCAAAACAGTCATAACACCGTAAATAAGGCAGAGCATACTGTTATCGCCATCAACAGTAACATTAAATCCCAAATTTTTGTCATATACACTCGACTGACTTACTGTGCCGAGTGTGACAAGATTTGCAAGACTTCTAAATCCAAACAATATCATATATGCGATATATCCGATTTCTGCCAAAACATAAAGTATACCTTTTGTATACTGTTTGTATATTATCTGCCCTGTACCCATAAAAAAGTACGATGATTTGACTGCGTTCATTTTTATTCCTTTCGTTTACTTATTTTGCAAGAATTTGCTCTACCATATTGTCGAGTTTTAATTTAATATCCCCGTCTTGAATATTGCCGTTGAAACAGTCATCTGCAAACGATTTGAATGCGGTCCAAAATTTGCTGACCTGTGGAATTGACGGCATCGGGATTGCGTATTTAAGTTGTTCGAGAGTTGCCGCAACAGTTTTATCATTCAAGACTTCGTTTGACTGAGCGACTGTCTTATTAACAGGCAAAAGTTGGCGGTCTTTAAATCGCTTTTTCTGGTTTTGTTCGCTCGTCAGGTGTTGTGCAAGTCGCATTGCTGCGGCAGGATCTTTGGTTTTTGCGTTCACAACATAAATTTTATAACCTGCAAATGATTTCATCTGCATCGGCTCGCCTGTTATATTTGCAGTCGGCAGTTTTGCGACACCGTAATTGTCGCCGAGTGCCTCTTTCATAGCGTCTGCTTTCCAAGGACCTGTGACATAAGACGCAAGTTTTCCTGCTTTAAGTTGTGTGAGTGCCTCATTTTCATCGCAGTTTATAACACCCATATTTTTGAGTTCTTTGATAAATCTTGCGGCTTTTTGTCCATTTTCGTTATTGAAGTTGCAAGACTTATCGTCTGAACCGTCTTTGCCAAACAACTCGCACCCTGCCGTGAAAAACATTGAAGAACCGTAATATGCCTCTTTAAAATTCATACCGAATTTATAGACACCACTACCCATATCTTTTTTCAAAATATCGGACATATTTTTAATATCTTCGTCGCTGAGTTTTGACTTGTCATAATATAAAACATAGGTTTCTGCGGACGAAGGAAAGCCATATAACTTGCCGTTATAAGTTGCGGCAGTTATCGAATTTTCCGAGCATGACTGCATAACTTTTTCCTTATATTCGCCCGAAATTTCATAGATTGCACCTGCGCTGACAAGTGAGCCTATTTGGTCGTGGCCAATTGCGAAAACATCTGCCGCAGCGTCAACATCTTTGAGTGCCTCTTCCGCAGCTTTGTCCTCGCCCGTGACTTTCTTTTCAATTTCGTTAGATAAATCGTTGTAAGTCGCTTTAAATTCGTCAATCATCTCGCCAAGCATAGTTTGATCGTCAGACGAGCCCCAAACTGTTAATTTTGCAGAATTTGAACTCGAATTTGTACCCGAATTCATACTCGTGCTTTCTCCACAACCAACAAGTGATATTGCAATTAAAATTGATATTACTGATATGATAATTTTTTTCATTTTTTTCGTTTCCTTTCGGTAATTTTGTTGTTATTTTATCCCGATAAAATCTATTTATTCCATACAACTCACAGTTGTAAAAAACTGACGCTAAAAACACAAAAAATTCTTGAATTTATCTTGCTTTTGTGATATAATTTATCTGTATATAAATATCTAAATTTTTATTGAATATTTTCATATAAATTTGATTTTTTAAATAAAAAAAGAAAGGAAAAATAAATGTATGATTATTGAATCTTTAAATGACATTTGGGAAAAGGTTTGTGAAGATATTAAATCAAATAACGAAATTAGTCCTATATTTTTTGAAACGTGGATTACTCAATTATCTATAAAAACAATGGCGAATAACAACGTTATTCTTTTTATTAAAACAAATATGCAGCGTGATGTTATTTTAAATAACTATTTTAACGTCATTGAAAAGGCTTTTTTTAATGTTCTCGGTTTTCCCGTTCAAATCGCAATTCAAACCGAAAATGATATAAAGACTTCTCCTTTTTCTGAAATTCCGATGCAGAATAACAGATACGAATACAATTTTGACACTTTCATTGTCGGAACTTCAAACGAATTTGCTCACGCAATGGCTGTTGCCGTTTCGGAAAATCCTGTCGGCAACGTTTTCAATCCGCTTTTTATTTATGGCAATTCGGGACTTGGCAAAACTCACTTGCTCTATGCTATCAAGGACAAGGTTAATACCCTTTATCCTGATAAACAGGTTATTTTGGTAACGGCAGAAACTTTCTTTAACGATTTCTACGCATCTTTGCCTCAAAATAATAACAATCCCGAAGAATTCCGCAATAAATATAGAAATGCAGATGTTTTGCTTATCGACGATATTCAATTTATGGGTGGTAAAGACCAAATGCAGGTTGCATTTTTCAATACTTTCAACCATCTTCGTGAATCAAATAAGCAGATTGTTATAACATCCGACCGTCCACCTCGTGATATCGGCTCTCTCGAAGACAGAATTAAAAATCGTTTTGAACAGGGTGTTATCGCTCAAATTGAAATGCCCGAATTTGAAACGAGAGCAAGAATTATTGAAAGAAAAGCGGAATCGCTTGATATGTCTTTGAGTGAGGATATCCGTTATTACATAGCGAGCGAGCTTCACAGCGATATCCGTCAGTTGGAAGGTGTTGTTAAAAAACTTCACGCATATTCAAAACTCGGTCACGCTATTAACCGTGCGACTGTTCAAAACTCGATTAACGAACTTAAAAGCGAAATTCAACCGCAAACTGTTACTATTGATAACATTCTTGCAGAAATTTCCCGTACCTATGGCGTTCCTGTTGAGGATATTACTTCTAAAAAGAGAAATAAAACTATTTCCCACGCAAGACAGATTTCAATGTATGTCGCTCGTGAAGTCACCGAAAAATCTTATGAAGATATCGGCAATAAAATTGCAGGCAGACACTATTCAACTGCACTATATGCTTGTAAAGAAGTCAGCGATTTGATGGCTAAGGACTCCAAAGAAAGAGAAACCATTCAAACGATAATCAAAAACTTAAAATCTCCAAAATAAAAGTTTTCCACATATCTTTAAATCGTTGTTAATAAACGCTTTTTCAGGTTTTTAATCAGTAATTTGATATAGTTTTAATATAGTTTTTAACAGTAGCTCTGTTTTTCAACAGTTTTTTTAACTATTAACATATTAGTTTTAACACCTATATTTAAAATTATTCAAAGAAAAATTTATAAACATTTTGTCCACAAAATGGAGTTGAAAAATTTTCCTTAAAATTTGGCTTGTATATTATAGTTTTGAGAGTTTTTTAACATTTTCAACACCCCTTATTATTACTTGTTATAAATAAATATATATTATATTATTTTTATTGATTTTTTTGATTTGAAAAACGCTTTCACGTTTTAGTATGAGAAAGGATTTTAAAATGAAAATTATTTGTGATAAAGATGTTATAACATCAGCAGTCAGCGGTGTATCAAAAGCAGTGTCTTCAAAAGCTGCTATGCCCGTTTTGGAAGGTATATATGTAAAGGCATCGGGTTCAGTTGCAACTTTTATCGGCTACGATTTATCTATTGCTATTAAAACGACAGTCGAAGCAGATGTTCGTGAAGAAGGTGGCATTATCATCAATGCCCGTCTTTTTTCCGACTTTTTGAGAAGTGCAAGACAAAGTGTCAGCATCACAACTGATGAAAAGAATAATGTAAAACTCGCATCGGGAAGCGCAGAAATTTCGATTGCAGGAAGAAGTATTTCGGAATTTCCCGAAATTCCCGAAGTTGAAGATAAAAACAGCGTTTCAATGGAATATGATATGTTTAAGAAGATGGTTAATCAAACAGTTTTTGCGACTGCGGTTGAAGATAATAATCAGCTTTTTAAAGGTGTTAATTTTGAATTCCGTGAAAATATGATAAGACTCGTTGGTATTGACGGCAAACGTCTTGCAATCAGAAATGAAAAGGTTATTAACGAAAAAGAGTTGTCTTTCATTGTTCCTGCAAAAACCTTGACAGAGCTTGTTCGTTTGACATCGGACGACGCAGAAACTGTTGATATCACTCTCGATAGAAATCACGTTTCATTTTTCGCAGGTGGTTTCACAGTTATTTCCCGTCTTATCTACGGCGATTATGTTAAATATGAAACAATAATTCCGCAGGAAAGAGAAATTGAAATTCGTGTGAATGTTCGTGATTTTATCAACGCAATCGAGCGTGTTTCATTGATGATTACAGAAAGAGTTAAAAGCCCTGTTAGAATTGCACTTCGTGACAATACAATAAATTTCCGTTGTATTTCGGAAGTTGGTGTCGCAACCGACTCGATTGAATGTGAAAATAATAGCGAATCTGCGATTGTTTTGGGATTTAACAATAAATATATGCTTGACGCATTGAAAGCAACGGACTGTGACGAAGTTAAAATGGAGTTCATCAGCCCGATTAAACCTATAAAAATCACACCTCTTGAAGGCGACGATTTTATCTTTATCGTAATGCCCGTTCAAGTAGAATTGGAACAGTAATATGATTGAAATTAAAGCAGACGGTTTTATAAAACTTGAAAGTCTTTTGAAAGTTGCGGGAGTTGTCGGCACAGGTGGTCAGGCAAAACTCGTAATTCAGGACGGACAGGTTAAAGTAAATGGCGAAATTTGTACTATGCGAGGAAAAAAATTGACTGCCGGTGACAGAGTTTCGGCTCTCGGCGAAGAGATTAAAGTAATTTAGTATGCTCGTTAGAAAAGTACAATTTGAAAATTTTCGCAATCTGATAGACGGTGCAGTTGAACTTGACGAAGGAATTAACGTTATCTACGGTTCAAATGGAATGGGAAAAACCAATTTCATTGAAACTATGTGGATAATCGGCGGAAGACGCTCGTTTCGTGGAGTCAAAGACAACGCACTGATTAAAATAACAAACGGCAAGAGAGAAAATTCGGCTCGAATTTGTGCAAGATTTTTTTCGGAAAATCGTGAGCAAACTGCTGAAATGATACTCGGTGCTAAAAAAACTGCAACATTAAACGGAGTTGATTTGCCACTTGCGTCAAAAATGCAGGAACATTTTCATTCGGTGGTATTTTCGCCGACCGACCTTGAGCTTGTCGAGGATTCTCCGCAGATAAGACGAAAATGGCTTGATGATACAATAAGTGCGATGCGTCCGAAGTATGACGAAGTTTTGTCGCTTTATCGCAAGTGCTTGGATCAGCGAAATGCAGTTTTAAAAAACTATTTTGATAATAAAAATTCTGCCGAAATGATGCTCGAAATCTACGACCATCATTTGTCAAGCTACGGCGAATTTTTAATAAAACAACGCAGACTGTATTTGAAAGCGGTGTCGGATTTAATTCCACCGATTTTTGAGGGACTGTCAAGAGGCAGTGAGCAGTTTGAGCTGGAATATGCGTGCGGAAGCGGTTGCGGTTTGAGAGAAGAACTCGCAATCGCACTGAAAACGGCTCGTGAGAATGACATAAAATATGCGTCAACAACAGTCGGACCACACCGAGATGACGTTACACTTAATATCAACGGATTGAATGTTAAAACCTTTGCGTCACAAGGTCAAAAGAGGTCGGCGGTGCTTGCACTGAAACTCTGTGAGGCTCAAATTGTTGAGAATAATACAGACGAACGACCGATAATTTTGCTCGATGACGTGATGAGCGAACTTGATACATATCGTCGTGATTATGTTTTGAATAAAATTACGGGTGGTCAGGTTTTTATAACGTGTTGTGAGCAATCAACAGTTGATATTCAACGCAGAGGCAAAACTTTTTTTGTCGAAAACGGAAAGGTAACTGAAAAGTAAATGTATCTATTTTTGGGTGGAAATAAGTCGGTCAGAAGTGACGATATTATAGGCATTTTTGATATGGATAACACCACAACAAGTGCAAAAACAAGGGACTTTTTGAATGTTGCCCAAAAACGTGGGCAAATTTTTGAAACCTCGTTTGATTTGCCGAAATCGTTTGTTGTCTGCAACAAAAAAGGGACGATAAACGACAAAGTTTATTTATCGCAATTAAATCCGTCAACGCTGAAAAAGCGCTCGGACGCAAGTTTTAATTTGTAAAAATTTATAAAGGATAGGTTACATAGTAATGGCTGAAAACAACGAAAACATTATGAATTCCACAGTCGATGCGGAATACGGTGCAGAACAAATTCAGGTTCTCGAAGGACTTGAAGCGGTTAGAAAGCGCCCTGGTATGTACATCGGCTCGACAGGAGAAAGAGGACTTCATCATCTTGTTTATGAGATTGTGGATAACTCGATAGATGAGGCTTTGGCGGGATATTGTTCCGAAATTAAGGTCACTATACAAAAAGATAATATCATAAGAGTTGAAGATAACGGCCGTGGTATTCCTGTTGGTATCCAGGAAAAAACAGGTCTCCCTGCGGTTACTGTCGTATTTACAGTGCTTCACGCAGGTGGTAAATTTGGCGGTGGCGGATATAAAGTTTCGGGTGGTTTGCACGGTGTTGGTTCGTCCGTTGTAAACGCACTTAGTGATTTTCTCGAAGTTGAAGTTCATTCGGGCGGTAAAATTTATCGTCAGCGTTACGAAAAAGGTGTTGTCGTAACTGACCTCGAAGTTGTCGGCACGACTGACCATACAGGTACAACTGTAACTTTCAAGCCCGATGCAACAATTTTCACAGATACAACGATTTTCGATTATGATACTTTGCTTACTCGTTTGCGTGAGCAGTCATTCCTTAATGCAGGTATTAAAATTGTTTTGACCGATGAGCGTACCGAAGAAGAAGGTGCTATCGAGCAAGGCAAACAGGATATTTTGCATTACGAAGGCGGTATTAAGAGCTATTGCGAGTTTATTTTAAGCAAGAAAAAAGCCGACCGTCTGATTGATGATGTTATCTATGTTGAAGCATCTTCAAAGGATATGTATGCCGAAGTTGCACTTCTCTATTGCACAGGATATGACACAAACATAATCAGTTTTGCAAATAATATGCATACCATTGACGGTGGTACTCACGAAAGTGCGTTTAAAACTGCAATGACAAGAGTTATCA
>CADBMQ010000207.1 GCA_902795765.1 Oscillospiraceae bacterium
GGTATTTCTCATTTTTTACCTCAAAAATCCGAACTTCACTTTGGCAATTTAGGCACCTCTAACAACAATTATGCCACATTAAGTGGGTGAAATTCAGTACATATATTCGCTTAAAATGGCAACACGACAAACCGCAAATACAGTCTGCCGTGCCTATTTATTTAGTTAATTCTCGCTTGACAATATCATCTATCATCAAAACATTTACATTTGCAGTTAATATGTCTCCGCTTTTTACATCGTAATTCGAGATATCAACAAGTGCTGACTGGTTGCCTATTCTACCGACAACTTTAAGCGGTTTGCCATTCCAATACATAATTTCCGGCTTTTTAAATTTACGCAAACATCTGCGAATATTGCGAAGCAAATCAGCAAAACGCATTCTGTCATCTGTTAATTCCATACCAAAGCCGTGTCTAAATCCGGCTGCAACTACTGCACATCTTGTGTCTTTTTTTGCCTTTGCAATCATAGCATAGCCTGTTGTATCGCCTGTTTTAAGGGTGCGAATATCAATAACTCGTGCTTTAAATTCGCCAACTCTTTTCAATGGTAAATCGGTTGGACGCATAAGTCTGCCAATCAGCGCAGAGCCTAAACGAACTGCATCAAGACGAGTTTCAGGAAAACGGATTGCGGCACACGAATTTGCAATATGTCTTGTACCAACTTCGATATTATTGTCAGCCAAATATTTGAGAGCTTTTTGGAACTTTTCAAACTGAATTTTTGTTTTATTATAAGTCGGCTCGAAAGACAACGCAAAGTGAGAAAAAATACCGCAGTAGTCGATACCGTCAACATCATAAATGGCTTTCAGCGACTCAAACTCATCATAGCGAACACCAAATCTTCCCATACCCGTATCGACTTTGACATGGGAACGGATTTTTTTGCCATTTGAATTTTCAACATAAAAGCGAGCTTTTTCGGCACTTGTTACTGTCAAAATAACATTGCAGTCAAGCATTGAATTGAGCGTTTCGACGTCTGCAACAGGCGACATCAAAAGAATTTCGACATCATCATAACCGAGTTCACGCAATTCTTCTGCCTCATTTGGCTCGGCAACTGCGAAAAACCTTACACCACAGTCATACCAAGCACGAGCAGCATATTCAGTTGTCATACCGTATCCATTGCATTTTACAACTGCAATCACAGGTACATTAACATACTCTATTGCCGTTTTTGCATTGTATCGCAAGTCTGATGCGCTTACACTAAGCCAAGTTTGCATATTACACTTCCCACACTAAATTTTACAGTATTTTTTGAGCAATGTTTGCTACGAAGTTTACAAGTGGTTTAAACACCATTTCGCACTCGCCGATAAACTGAACAAGTTCACCTGAGAAACCACTCTTGAAACGATAAAGGCCATAAAGCGGATTTTCAGGACTCATATCACCTGATACACCACGGAAATCGTATATCTTACACTCTTTTTCAAGTCCCCACTTTATCATTTCCTCTTGCAAGAGATAGTTTGGCATACGATTACGATGCTCGTTTGACGACGCTCCATAGAGATACCAAACTTTATCGCCATAGTAAATTGCGATTGTACCTGCAATCATCTTACCTTCGTGTTCGGCAACATAAAGACGCAAGTATTCATCTGCCATAATATCGTACATTTTTTCAAAATATTCAAGCGGACGAATTGAGAAATTATCTCTTGTACCTGTGATTTTCATAATTTCGTGAAACGCCGGTAAATCCGACTTATCGCCACGACGAACAGTTACTCCTTTACGGGTTGCAAGACGGATATTATATCTTGTCTTTGAATGGAAAGCCTCGAATAGTTCTTCGTAGGTTTTACCTTCGATATCAAGACGGAATACAAAATTCGGTTGAATTCCCTCAAAGTTTTTGCCAGACGGCTTAACTGTGAGTCCGAGTTTTTCTGCGTTCTTTTTGAAAGTTTCATCTGTATAAAGGAATGACGGATCGCATTTGAATATGTATCCTTTCTTCTCTTTTGCGACAACTTTTACTGCATCAATTAAGTCTTTGAGCGCATCAAAATCATCCGAATCAGAAACAGGGCCTCTCGGTGCATAAAGGAAAGTATATGGCAACTTCGGCACCTTTTGAATAAGCAAAAGCATTGTACCTCTAACTTTGCCATTTTCGTCTTTACTTACGATAAATTTATGCTGCCAATTATCCTTAATATCTGCCCAAAACGGCGCTTGCAAAAAGTTACCGTTATGATGGCTTGATGCGAATTCATCAAATTCTTTTGAATTTTTGTCTACAAACTGAAACACAAAATCCCAACCTTTTTTCATTTATATTTTGAATTTTTCATATATTAAAGCAGATGCCCTAAAAAAGGAGAATCTACAATGATAATCAATCTAAAAAAAGCATTTATTTTACTTACTGCGATAATTTTAACCGCAACTGCTATTTATATCTGTCCTGTTCTTGCCGATGAATTTAAAGTTGAACTGCCGATACTTATGTATCATCATTTATCCGAAAACAATTCTAAACTCAACAAATATACGATTTCGCCAAGTGAGTTCAAATCTGACCTTGAATTTATTCAAAAAAACGGATACACGACCATTAGCATAAATGACCTTGTTAATTTTACAAATGGACAAAATCTACCCGAGAAGCCAATTATGATAACTTTTGATGATGGATACCAAAGTGTTTACAAATACGCTTATCCTATGTTGAAAGAACGCAATATGAAAGCTGTTGTGAA
>CADBMQ010000208.1 GCA_902795765.1 Oscillospiraceae bacterium
GAAGAACCAAGACCTGCTTCGTTTGAGAACACACCACGTTTACAACCTTGTGTGATGATAGTAGCAAGAGTGAAACCTGCTGCACCACCCCAAGCAGCGTCAGCAGTAAATGCTTTCTCGAAAATAGCAGCGAAAGCAGTGCCGATATGCTGATAGTTTTTACCGATAATAACGATAGAACCGATTACGAACAAAACAACCATAAACGGAACAACTTTTTCAGCGAAAGAGGCAATTCTATTGATACCACCGATAATGATGATAGCAGCGAGAATAAGAATGAACAAACCGATGATGATGTTGTAAAGATTGAAACCGCCAACTTCAACACTTGACAAAGCCTTAATATCGAAAGCACCACGAATATTGAGAATGATTTTGTTAACCTGTCCCATATTACCGATACCGAACGAAGCAAGCAAAGCGAAGATAGCGAAAAGGCCTGCCAAAATCTTACCAATCAATTTGCAGTTCTTTTTGCTTCCCAAACCGTCACGCAAATAGTACATAGCACCGCCAGACCATTCGCCATTTTCGTTTTTACGACGGAAGAAGATACCGAGAACATTTTCGGAGTAGTTGGTCATCATACCGAAGAAAGCGGCAATCCACATCCAAAATACAGCACCGGGGCCACCTGTAACGATAGCGGCAGCAACACCGGCAATGTTACCAACACCGATAGTTGCAGCGAGAGCGGTACAAAGTGCTTGGAACTGAGAAATCGAACCTTTTTCCTTTGTGTGACCTGAAACGTGTTTGCTGAACATACTGCCGATAGTTTCTTTAAACCAGTGGCCAATATGAGCAATCTGGAACCATTTTGTTGTAAACGTCATAATAATACCTGTGCCAAGCAAAAGCACAAGACCGATTTTGACCCAAACAAAATCGTTAACTGCGTCGTTTACACTTGCAATCGAGTCCATAACGGATTTGCTTTCACAACTGCAAAGCAATGAAGCAATAGCCATTACGACAAGCGCAAGACCTGTTTTTCTTTTCATACAAAAACCTTCCTTGAAATAAAATAAAAAAGAGGCATTGCATAATGCAACACCTCTGTGCTTCCTTGAAAAAATCTGTCCTTTTGCCTGAGAGTTTAAGCATTTCTGCCTTGCCCCTTCGGCCCCTATCGAACGATAGGCTTCTCCAGAGTTCCTCCGTTGTCGGTCTGAAAATTCTAACAACATCATAGGTATTGAATTACAACAAAAAGTCACTATATCATAAAAAGATTAAAATTTCAACATATTTTTTTTAAAATTATAAATCATTCGCACTTAGTGATTTTGGCGGTAATTTGAATTCCGCAACTTTGCCGTTCAAACGCAAGCTAACGGGGAGTTCACAATCGCTCAAATTAAGAGCAATCAGCGTGATACTGCCGTCTTTGTGCTTTATAGCGCAGGTCTGCAATTCGGGATTATACGAGGAAGTTGCAATGCTAACATCTCCCATAGTACAAGCCTTTGAAAACAATTTTGTAACAGGGAATAATCCGTCCTCAACAATTCGGTCATTTTTGTCATCAAAGTAGAGCGGAGCAGAACAACCGCCACCTCTGTTGTGATACGGACCGCCTTTTTCGTCACCAAGCACCATATTCCAATCACAAACACCCGACACACCAAAACGCAAATCATTGCAATATTCGTTGGCGTAACGCAAATCACGATTTTCGGCAGTTTTATCTTTTGAGAAACGGCAACAAAGTTCCGTGCCCAAAACATACTTGTCAAACTTCTGTCGAACAAGCGAAATATTATCAAAATGAGTGCCTGAATACCAGTGAAAACCAATGCCCCAAATAGCCTTGTCGGCATTTGGATAACTCAAAATATCACGAGCTCGGTCGTAGAGCCTTTCTTTGTTGTGGTCCCAAACAAGAATTTTGACATCTTGAAGTCCGTGCTTGTCCAAAGTCGGACGCAGATAATCGGTCGCAAATTCTGCCTCTTGCTCGGGAGTAAATCTGCAACTCTCCCAAGTTTGCGATGCGTTCGGCTCATTTTGAACAGTAACTGCCGAAATCTCGACACCCTCTTTTTTATACTCTTCAATAAAACGAGCAAAATACTCGGCATAAACGGGATAAAACTCTTTTCGCAAAACACCGCCTTGAATTAAAACACCGCTATCTTTCATAAAAGCAGGAGGACTCCAAGGAGATGCAAGAAAAAATATTTTTCTGTCAGACGCATTTATAACGTCACGCAAAAACGGGATAACATACTTGCGGTCAGGTTCAATGCTGAAATCCGACAAATCTGCTTTTTTAGAGTACGAGCGTTCATCAAGCGAGAAGTCGCACGATCCGATATGAATACGGCAGTAGGAGTAGTTTGCCCCTTTACTCGAAAAGCACTTTTCAAGCAGTTTCTTCTTAACATCGTCAGACATTTGAGCGTAGTTGTATGCCGTAGCCTCTGTAAGTGCCGAGCCAAAACCGATAATCGGTGACATTTCGCACTCTGGATATACATTAACTACGTGATTATCTTCTTCATTTTCACAAATGAATTGACGTTTTGCATAAATGATTTTCACACAAATCCCTCCAAGCCAATGGGGATATAAATTTGTAACTATGCCGTTACAACTCGATTTTATCATCTACTTGGTGAAATTTCAACAGTTTTTTTAGGAATTTTTAATAAATTTTCCACCACATTTACAACGATATCGTTCAGGATGCTTAACAAACCGACTAACACGCTCTCTTTTCACAACTGCACCACACCTGTCGCACATAAAAATGTATCTTGCTTTTGATGTGTCGCTAATTCCTAATTTTTCGGGCGAGTCGGTGCGAGAAATCGAGTAGCCGTATGCTTTATTCATAATATCTGCGTATTTTTTCCATAAATTGCCATGGTTTGCACAACCTTTGCAGGTGTGCAAAAGTTCGTGAGCGAGTGTCTGCTTGCAAGCAAATTCGTCTGCATTAAGCAACCGGTCGGTCAACTCAATCCGCCATATTCCGTTGTCGAATTTGCAAAGTCCAAATCGTTTTGTTGCACGTTTATTTACTAAAACACACCGACTGATATTATCGGGCAGTTGTATTCCAACGGCAGAAATCTCATCTGCAACAACTTTCAAAAGCAAATCAAAATCGTTCATAAACTCACCCCTAACACGAAAAAATTATATCATTAAAGTCACAAAATTTCCACATAAAGCAAATTCGTTCACAATTTATTCATAATTATAGTAGTTATTAGTGCTAAAATTAAAAAAAGCAAAAACACAGAAAAGGAATGTTTAAAAATGTCGAATACTTGTTACGAAGCAGATGTGGAAAAAATACTTATTAGCGAGGAAGAAATTCAAAGCGCAGTAGAGAGAATAGGAGCCGAGATAAACGAAACTTATAAAGACTCTAAAAAAACCTTGCTTTTAGTTGGAATACTTAAAGGCTCTGTTGTATTTATGGCAGACCTTATGAAACATATCGACCGTCCGACTGCGATTGACTTTATGCAGGCTTCGTCTTATGGCACAAGCACAGTTTCGTGTGGACAGGTAAATTTGCGACTCGATCTAAAAACCGCTGACCTTGAAAACTATGATGTACTTGTAATAGAAGATATTCTCGACTCAGGTCGTACCCTTTCCTGTATTATGAGTTACCTCTCCGCAAGAGGTGCAAAGAGCGTAAAACTTTGTACGCTTCTTAATAAACCCGAACGTCGTCAAGTTGAAATTGATGTAGATTTTAATGGATTTAATGTTCCCGATGAGTTCGTTGTCGGTTACGGACTTGACTATGACGAGAAATACCGCAATATGCCGTATATCGGTGTACTCAAACCGTCAGTTTACGAAAAGTAAGTACAATAAGTAAGGAAGATGTGACCGCCCGTCGGTTAAAACGGGCAGAAAGGATTGATTACTTGGAGATGAGGTGTTATAAATGACAATTAAAGAAGCAAGAAAATCCGTTGGCATCACTCAACGCACATTGTCCGAACGGCTTGAAATTCCGCTTCGCACTGTCGAAGACTGGGAAAGAGGCGTTAGTTCTCCCCCAAAATATGTTGAGAAATTAATTGTTAAAGAAATATTAGCAATGCGAAATTCTGAACAGCAATGCGACAACTAAATAATCGATAACTCCAAGAGGACACCCGAAAGGATGCCCTCTATTTTTTCGCCCCCCGTCCACCCTGACTAACGCTTTGTAGCCCTCACTGCTCTTTTTTTTGAAAAAGGAGAGCATAATAAAAGGCTGTAATAATTCACATCGAATTATTACAGCCTTAATTTTTGCTATTCAATTTCATTAAGCAGAATATCGCCATTGTGAACAGTAATATAATATTCTGTTTTTTTACCTTTATCGTTGGTAAAAGCCACCTTTGACACACCCTCATCATTGGCAGATATCAGAGCGAAGTTACCATTTTCAATATCAATTTGAACAATATCGGAATTTTCAACTGTGCAGTTCCAATTTCCTTCGCCAAGATTTATCGTAGCCGAGCTGTTAGGTTTCAGCATAAAAAGTGAAACGGTAATCGCAGCCACAATAACTAATATTGCCACAATTCGGTGTGATTTTTTATCGAGCAAAGTAAAAACGAAGAACAGAGCAAGTGCCACGCAGAAAATCATGCTCAAAAGATGGTATGGAAATTTATACCTTACAACCCAAAAATAGCAGACGGCAATATACCCCAAGAAAATGTTTGCCACAGATAGAACTGCAACACTGAGCCAATCCTTGCGTTTCACGAGAAATGCGATAGCAGCTCCCGGAAGAGTTAGAAGTGTAACGATAAACCAAAAATCATAGTACATAAACAACTTGAATCCCATAGCGTCAAAAGGAACTTCAATGAGATAAATCAAAGGCTGGCTTATCA
>CADBMQ010000209.1 GCA_902795765.1 Oscillospiraceae bacterium
AGAACATCATCGGGTATCTTCAAATAACCAAGTTCTTGCGCAACATTTACGACATTTTGCATCGAACGACCTGATACGGCAACTTTTCTATGGCATCTAACCGCTTCATCTATTATCTGTTGAATACGATGAATGTTAGATGAGAAAGTTGCAACTATTATGCGGTCATTTTTCGCACTCTTAAACAAAGTCGAGAACGAGTCGCCGACATTACGCTCACTTTGTGTATATCCCGGGCGTTCTGCGTTTGTTGAGTCGGACAACATTGCCAAAACTCCCGACTTACCGATTTCAGCAAATCGTGCAATATCTATCATTTGACCTGCTATCGGAGTTGGATCAATTTTGAAGTCACCCATATGAACAACTGTTCCGACAGGTGTTGTGATTGCAAATGCAACTGCATCGGGGATTGAATGGTTGACATGGATAAACTCAACTGTGAATTTACCTAATGTAATGACATCTCCTGGCGAGTGTTCGTAAATTTTCGTACTGCGTTCAAGCGAGTGCTCACGAAGTTTGCCCTTTATCAATCCTGATGTGAGTCGGGTTGTATAAATCGGTACGTTTATCTGCTTTAACAGGTACGGAATTGCACCAATATGGTCCTCGTGACCGTGAGTTATGAAAACACCTTTTATCTTGTCCACGTTGTTCACAAGATAAGTAAGGTCAGGTATTACAGTATCAACACCCGGCATTTCAGAATCAGGAAATGCCAAACCACAATCAACAACGATGATTTGATTATCATATTCATAAACCGAACAGTTTTTGCCGATTTCATCAAGACCGCCAAGCGGAATAAATTTTAGCGGTGTTTTACTGATGTTCTGCTTTTTGGGGCTACCTTTGCGGTAGTTCGTTGGTCGCTTATTTTGCGATGGCTTTTTATTGTTCTGCACTTTTTTCTGTGCAGGACGGCGTTGCTGATTTTTGCCTTGTTTTTTCTGCGAATTATCTGTTTTTTTGTTGTTTTGAACTGCCAAAAAAATACCTCCTGTATAATTTTTTCACACACTTAACAAGGTCAGTTTAAAACTAACCATTTTAATGTGATATTTCTGTCTTGCAACGGGCTCGACAGATATTTCTAAAATCTGTTCCTAAAACAGAACAGTAAAATCCAAAGTTACTTTAATTTTACAGCATTTTCAATGTTATGTCAAGTAATATTTGCGTTTATACCATTAGTTTGATGCAGTTTTTCCTATTTTATGCAATTATAATCCACAGACAAACAAAATTATCAAATACAGCGAAGTTATCATTAAATTTATGCTTAGCACACCACATATTAATGCTGACACAAATACTGCCACAGGAACAAAGCAAAACACCGCTCCGATTATACTTGCGGTTTTCTCTGCTCTATTAAGTGGTATTTTGATTGACAGCATTAGTGAAAGCATATCGTAGCCGTCAAGTCCTTTAATGGGCATAACCGAAAACAATGCGGTTATTAAATTCGCTGCACAAAAATATATGAAACCTTCCGCTCCGTTTTTCCAAAGAATTGCAGATACACCCGCAAATGCTATATTAAATACGCAACCGCCCGAAAAGACAAGCATTTGTGCCAATCGACTCTTCATATTCACATTTTTATTTATCAACACACCATACGCACAAAATCGCATTTTTTCCGGTTTTGCGCCTACTATCAGCATTGCAATTAAATGCCCTGTTTCGTGAATTACTGCTGATAAAAGTCCAACACACATCAACCCTGTTTTATCCAAAAATAATAACAGCGCAATTAATGCTGTGAAAAAGAATGATATTTCGACTTTAACTCCAAACAGTTTTATTGTCATTATCAGTCAAAATCAAGAAACCATCGTGGATTGAGTCTTGTTTCGTTGACTCTTATTTCAAAATGCAAGTGTGGTCCTGTTGATTTACCTGTGCTGCCAACGAGTGCAATACTATCTCCTTTGTTGACCTTATCGCCTTCTTTGACAAGCAATTTTTCCGAGTGAGCATACATTGTCTGCACACCATTTTCGTGAGTTAAAACGACGTAATTACCGTAGTCTTCATCATCTTCTACGGCACTTGTAACCGTACCATCAAGTGATGCTTTAATATGTTCGCCAAAGTCTGCACCTATATCAATGCCTGTATGAAACGACTGTTTACCTGATAACGGATGAATTCGACTGCCAAACTCGCTAGTTACCTTACCGTCAATCGGCTTTTGCATTGTATTAGCGTTTTTCATTTTGTCATTTACATCATCAGTTACTTCATCATAACTCTCGAAATACTGCACATTAGGATCGTCATCTTCGCCGCCAACACCATATGTAACTGTTTGTGCATTCACTATCTCTCGTGACATTGCACTATCTAACACCTGTTCTACATTTATTGGTGTATTAAACTCTTTTTCAAACACAGCCTTTGCATACGAAAACAGACTGCCACCTATGAATTTCAGTCCTATGAATATAACAAGCGCAATTGCACACACAACAGTTTGTGCGATTATAAATCGCAGTTCTCTATCTTTCTTCTTTTTATGCGATTTGTGAGATATTATCTGTGGTTCTTGTGGCTGTTCGTCTACAATTTCGTCAAATATTTCATCCATAACTTCTGCCCCTTTCTATCTTCTTATCAATATATATGCAGAGTTATTTCAAAATATTTAGGTAATTCGTATAAAAAATAAAAGACCACTTTTATGAAAGTAGTCTTTTAACAGAGTACACAAAATTACTCGCAAATGCTATATTTCTCCGAGTATTTATGGAATAAATCATCGTATTCTTCGTTACCGTGACGAGTCGCACGAAGAGATTTATGAACATTTAGATTATGTTCTGCTGTATCAATGACGCATCCTGCAATGTTTGAACAATGGTCACTTACACGCTCGAGATTTGTCAAAATATCCGACCAAACGAAACCAACCTGTGCGGTACATTTACCCTCTTGCATACGAAGAATATGATTTGTGCGAAGTTTCTCTTTTAAATCATCAATAACCTGTTCAAGTGGTTCTACTGTCACAGTCGCAGATGTATCTTCATTTTTAAATGCTTTTATAGTTACGTCAAGCACTTCTTTTACTGCATTTGAGATTACATCGTATTCTTTCAAAGCATCTTCTGTCAAAGTGAGATTTTTATCACGCAATTCTTCCGCTGATTCCAAAACATTAACAGCGTGATCGGAAATTCGTTCAAAATCGCCGATAACTTTCAAAAGAGCGGTTGCTTCTTCACTTTCTTTTTGACCGAGTTGCTCTGCGCTCAATTTTATCAAATATGTACCGAGAGCGTCTTCAAGTTCATCGCAGATACTTTCATCATTTCTTATTTGTTCTGCTTTTTCTTTTGAGTATCCTGTGAATGTTCCAATGGCATTTTTTAACGCAAATACTGCTTTTTCAGCCATTTCAATAGTAACGGAACGGGCTTGACCGAGAGCAAGTTGAGGTGTTGCGAGAAGACGGTCGTCGAGTTTGACAGTTTTTTCCTCGTATTTTGCATCGGGCACAATTTTAATTGCGAGTTTTTCAAGCAACGATGACATTGGCAAAAGCAACATAGTTGAAAGCACTTTGAATGCGGTATTAACTACGGCAATACCGACAAGTGTTGCCGAACTATCGAGAATTGCGGGCATAAATACTGCACGAATGATTGAGTAAATTCCAAGCCAGAAAGTTGCACCTATGATATTAAACAACAAGTGAACCACAGCCGCACGTTTTGCTTCTTTTTTTGCACCTACGGAGGACAACATGGCCGTTACACAAGTGCCTATTGCATCGCCTAAAACAATCGGAATAGCCGCACCATAAGACACCTGACCTGTCATTGCAAGCGCTTGTAAAATACCGACAGATGCTGAACTTGACTGAATAACAGCTGTCAAAAGTGCACCTGCAAGCAAACCGAGAATTGGATTTTTGAACATTATAAAAAATTGTTGGAATTCTGGAACATTTGCAAGACCCGAAACTGACGATGTCATTGTTTCCATACCAAACATCAAAGTTGCAAATCCAAGCAAAATCATTCCTGTGTCTTTCTTTGTATGTGTTTTGGTAAACATATAAAGAATTATACCAACAAGTGCCAATATTGGTGTGAATGAGGTCGGTTTTAACAATCTAACCCACATACTATCGCCACTTATACCACCAAGCGACAAAATCCAACCTGTAATTGTTGTGCCGACATTAGCACCCATAATTACATTCACTGCTTGTTTTAAAACCATTAGTCCTGAATTTACAAATCCTACTACCATAACAGTTGTAGCGGAAGAGCTTTGGATAACAGCTGTAACACCGCATCCTGTCAAAAATCCGGCAAGTTTATTTGTTGTCATTTTGGTAAGTACCGAATGCATTTTTCCTCCGGCACGGCGTTGTAATGCTTGTCCCATCAAGTTCATACCGAACAAGAAAAGACATAATCCACCAATCATTGATAATACGTTAAAAATATCCATATAAAATACTCGCTATCTTTTTATTTTCATAAGTATTATAATGGCTCAATATCAAATCTATTATCAAGTATTTGTAAAATTCGTGTAAAGTGGTAATTGATGATTTAATATCTGTTAAAATATTATGTAGTTCACAATATTGTCTACGCTATTAACTATTCTTTGGCAGAGTAATAATCATTGTTGTACCTTTATCTACAATGCTACGAAGTTCAATTTCACCATTATGGAGTTTGACAGCATGTTTTACAATGGACAGTCCTAATCCTGTACCACCCACAGATTTAGAACGACTCTTATCAACACGATA
>CADBMQ010000210.1 GCA_902795765.1 Oscillospiraceae bacterium
CATATCATTTATTGCGTCAACTACTGCTCTTGCTTGTGCATCTGTCATTTTAAATGGTAATTTACTGATAAAATCCTTTGTATAATCACATTTTATCGGCGTAGCGTTATTATTTTTTGCACCTTGTTTCATCTGCATAACTGCCAAAGAAAACACAAGCATTTCTTCAAATACAAGACGATGTGTTGCTATTGATATATCTTGTTGACTTTCTGGAAAATGTATTCTTTGTAATGCAAAACGCTTATGACAGAGATGATATTCCTGTCGCAGTCTATCATTTATAGGATCGACAAGAGAATCATTAAGCTTTTTAATAGCAGACATAACTGTTTTTTCGATCACTTTCGATTGCAATCCATCGGTTTGACGATAGATAGGACGAATTTTGGCACTTATTGCTGGTTCGATTTGCGGAGAGTTCATCTCAATTTGACCACGATTATTTCGAGTCAACTTACCATACAACAGTATTTCATCATCAAGATGAACTTTATTAGCAGAATATTTATTATTGAAAATTACAACCCTTAATTTTTTCTTCAAATCTGTAACACTAAAAGTGTATATTGTCATTCCCTTACGGATACGATTTTCACGCACAGGAGTGCATACAACAGCTTTAATACAACATTTTTCATCTATTGGTGCATTGGAAACTTCATAGCAGTTATTCCAGTCCTCATATAATCTCGGATAAAATTCCAAAAGGGTGCCGACATTATCGACACCCAATTTTTTGAACAATTCTTCTCGTTTTTTTCCAATTCCATCTAATGTGGAAAGTGATAAATCAAAAACGTCCATATTATTCAACAGAAATAATGTAGTAGTAAACCGGTTGGCCACCTGGAATAAGAGTTACTTCCAAGTTTGGATATTTTGCTTCGATTTGAGCCTTAACTGCCTCAGCGCTTCCATCAGAAATATCCTCGCCATAAATGACAGAAACAAAACAACTATCTTTAGTCTGCAAAGTTTTAACAAGCTTCAATGCAGCATGATCTATATCATTATCAACAAACGAAAGCTTACCGTTTGCAAGAGCCAAAATTTCACCTTCGTGAATTTTAAAGCCTTCATAATCCGAATCTCTTGCAGCAAAAGTTATCGAACCTGTGCTAACTTTATCAGCAGCCGTCTGCATATTTTCTGCATTTTCATCAGCGGATGTTTCGGGATCAAAAGCAAGCATAGCACTAATACCCATTGGAACGGTCTTTGTTTGGAGAACAATAACATTGCGAGTTGCAAGTCTTGCTGCTTGCTCAGAAGCCATAATAATATTTTTATTATTAGGAAGAACAAATACTGTTTTGGCGGGAGTGAGCTCTACCGCACGAAGAATATCTTCTGTTGAGGGGTTCATTGTTTGACCGCCGCTAACTACACTGTCAACACCAAGATCAACAAATAAAGATTTCAAGCCTTCACCTGCAGCAACAGCAACAAATCCATAGTCGTTTTCGGGAACAACAGGTGTATAATCGCCTTTATCATCTGAATTAACTGTATTTTCGATATTTTCATTTTCTTTTTTTTGCTTATTAGCAGCAAAAATATTTACAACTGAAACTTCAATAAGAGAACCATATTTCAAGCTTTCACGCAAAACTTTATCAGGTCTATTTGTATTAACCTTAACTTTGATTTCCTCTTTTGAATCTTCAACAGTAATATCTGTTCCGATTGTTTCCAAAAGCGAACGCAAACCAATTGGGTCACGCTCTTTATCATTACGATTGGTCTTCACAGATACAGCATACTCATAAGTATTTTCATTATCGCTTGATTTTGCACTATCTGTTTCAGTAGCATCAACCTCGCCTTTACCTTCAAAAACGCTGAGCATACCCTCAAAAATTACAACTAAGCCCTGTCCGCCAGCATCAACGACACCTGCTTTTTTCAAAACAGGAAGAATTTCAGGTGTTTGAGCAAGTGCAACCTTTGCACCTTCAACTGCTGCTGCAAAAACTTTAACAGGGTCAGTTTCACCATTAGCAACTGAATCTGCTGCCGCTTTTGCTGCCTCTTTCGACACAGTAAGGATTGTACCCTCGGTAGGCTTCATAACTGCCTTATATGCAGCTTTTGTACCCATATCAAGAGCATTTGCTATATCTTCGGCGCCAGCTTCATCCAATCCTTTTAGTCCCTTCGAGAAGCCACGGAAGATAAGCGACAAAATAACACCTGAGTTACCACGAGCACCACGAAGAAGTGCCGAAGAAACCACTTTTGCAGTATCTCCAACAGGCAAATCTTTCTTAACTGCCAATTCTTTTGCAACATTGGAAATAGAAAGCGTCATATTTGTACCTGTATCGCCATCCGGTACAGGAAATACGTTTAATTCGTCAACCATTTTACGGTTATTTGATATATTGTTAGCACCCGATATTACGGCGCTACGAAGTAAATTACCACTAATCAAGATAATGTTTCTCCCTTCTACAATTATTCACCTTTCATTGAAACGACGTGAACAGTAACGTTGTCAACAACGATACCTGTCGCCTGTTCAACTACATATTTAACTTTATGTGAAATGCTATTGCAAATCGCATTGATATTCAAGCCATAGGTAACACAAATATGAAGATCAACAGAAATACTATTGATGTTTCCTGTTACAATGATACCTGTGTCTATATATTCTTTTTTTGAAAATAATGAACGAATAAATTGTTTACTTGTTGAAGCAACCATTGAAGATACCCCATAACAAGAAGTTACAGTGTTACCGATAAGAGTTGAAAAATATTCATTTGAAATCTCAACTTTACCGAATCTGTTTTGATAAGTAATCATAAATTTTCCACCTTTCAGTTTTATTTAACCATTAAATATTGCAAATTTATATATGCGTCACTAACTGACGAAAGTGCCTCAGGCGAAACCGATGCTGAGTAACCTGTAACACCTGTTCTATGACATATCGGAATAAACGGCAGATTATCAAAATAAACTTTTGCAAACTCCGATATTTCCATTGATCCACTCAAATATTTATTGTATGAATCTTGAACCTTTTTTAGAATTGTATTGGTTTGTGCTTTGGTTGTTGGTTGCTGGTTTTGTGTTTCGGTTTCGTCATCTTCATCACTTTTATTTTGTGATGTTGTAGTGATATTCTTTATTGCACCAACATTTAGCACCGAAGTTAAATCAAAATTCTTATTTAATTTAATTTCCCCGACATACATATCATAATCGTTACTTTGTATTCTTGTACGATATGAGTTATTATCAAGAGAAGTGTTCTCAACATAAATGCCGATTTTTCTTAAATTTTGCGAAATCAATTC
>CADBMQ010000211.1 GCA_902795765.1 Oscillospiraceae bacterium
ACACACCAAGGCCAACTACGATAACGACTGCGATTGCAATAACAACAATAAGCAATGTGCTCATACTGCCCGATGACTTACTTCCCGGTGCTTTTTCGTCTTTTCCGTTAGCATTATCTCCGTTGTTTGCCTGATTTTCAACCTGAGAGATAACTTGATCTTCTTCGTTATCAAAAGCGCCTGCAGCTGCTTTTGATGAAACTACATCTCTTGGAGAACCTGTTTCAACTACGTTTTCAACAACTTCTGTTTTGTATTCAAGAACAACTACCTGTTGTTTACCATTAGCATCAGCCATCATAGATGTAACCTCAGGTACAGGCTGTCCTTTTGCGTCTGTAACTGCAACTACTTTTGTCGGAGACTGAGTTGGAACGATAGGTTGAGGATTGTCTTCTTTTGTGCCTTCAACATTGATTTTTGCATTTACAAATGTCGGTGCAATTTCATTGCCGTCTTTATCGATTACAACACCTGTTCCAAGTTGCATTTTAATTTCATAAGTACCTTTTTGTGCTTTTTCATCAATTTTAAATGCAACATTGAAAAGTGTTCCATCTTTGGTTATCTCTTTTACAAGCGAGTTAGAGATACCAACATAGTGATATGAACCCTTATTGTTATAGGAGTCGATATTTGCAGTTTTGCCAACATTTATCCAACCCTCGTTTTCAAGGAGCAAGTCACCATTTGTGAGAGAGTTTATCTGCAATGTTGAGTTATCAAAGTAAACCAAAAAGTCAAGTCCCCAAAATCCCGGGTTATCTTTAATAAGGACAGGGATTGCAACTGTATCTCCCGGTTTGTAGGAATCTTTTTCTGTTGCTGCCGTTATTGTAATCGAAGCAGCCGATGCACTAAATGAGCAAACTGCCATTGAGCATACCAAAACTGCTGATAATAATAATGATAGAATTTTTTTCATTTAAATCACCTTTCTTTTGCGTTTTTAAAGCATATTCATTATAACATTTATGGGTATAAAAATCAAATACTTTTTTATTGACGAATTTTGAATAAAGTTATATAATTATATTAATAATTTGTTATTTCGGGGATATTATGAAGAATATAATAAATCGTGTGTACAATATAAATAAAAGTGACTTGAAAAATTCTGTTAAAATAACCAAACGCTTTTTGACATTTTTCTTGCTCGCTTTAATCATTGGTGCTATCAACGGATTCGTTGGTGTTGCTTTTAAATTTTGTATAAGTTTTGTTACCGATTTTAGAGTTAACAACAGTTGGATTATTTTTCTTATGCCGATAGCGGCAGTTGTTACATATTTCATCTACAAGTTATTTTTACAACAAAATTCGACAGGTACCAACCTTGTTCTTGAATCCGTCAGAACAGAAGAAACTGTTAGTCCGCTTATGGCTCCGCTTATGTTTGTTTCAACAGTTTTATCGCATTTGTGCGGTGCAAGCGTTGGTTGCGAAGGTGCTGCTTTGCAGATTGGTGGCAGTATCGGGCAAACTTTTTCAAATTTAATTCATCTTGATGAGAAATTAAAGCATATAGTTACTATGTGTGCTATGAGCGCTTGTTTTTCTGCTTTATTTGGAACACCTGTTGCCGCCGCAGTTTTCGTTATTGAGGTAATAAGCGTTGGTGTTATGTATTACTCGGCTCTTGTGCCTTGCGTGGTGTCGTCACTTACCGCTCGTTATATCGCTCATATTTTCGGATACGATGCAGAGATTATTTCAGTTAAGAGTGTTGAAAATTATCAACCTGTTCTCTGCTTACAAATTCTCGTTTTGGCAATTGCTTGTGCAGTTATCAGCATTTTCTTTTGCAGACTTTTGAAGTTTTCTGTTAAAACTTCTAAAAGGATTTCAAATCCGTATATTAGAGCAATAATTTTGAGTTGCGTTGCGGTTGGAATTATTATGCTGACGGGTGTTGGTAAGTATTCGGGTTCGGGTGTTTCGGCTATCAATCTTGCGCTTGAATCAGATGCTGACTACCCTGCTTTTATCATTAAAATCGTTCTCACTTGCATCTGCGTTGGTGCAGGTCTTAAAGGTGGCGAAATTGTTCCGTCATTCTTTATCGGTGCAACATTTGGTGCGGCTTACGGTGTGCTTATCGGTATGCCTGCAAGTTTTGCTGCCGCAGTTGGTATGTTGTGCGTATTCTGTGGTGTTACAAACTGTCCGCTTGCTACAATCATTATCGCTATGGAATTGTTCGGTTCTCAAAACATTCTTTACTTTATGCTTGCAATTGCCGTTAGTTACTTTATGTCAGGCTACTACGGTCTTTATAGCACTCAAAGAATTGTTTACTCGAAATATATGCCCGAATTTATCAACGTTCGTGCTAAATAAATTTGAAAGGATTTAACTATGAAATACTCTATCGACTATTTGAATAAAAAAGCAAAAAAACCGACTTTGTTCATCGAAGAACAAGACGACTCATACATAGAAAAAATCGCTGAAATTGCAAAGTATGCTCGTGAAAACTGCAAGGAAAAACCTGTTATTTTGGTTTCAGGTCCGTCGGGTTCAGGAAAAACAACCACTGCACAAATAATTGAAAAAATGCTTGATGACAGTGGTCACGAAACCCTTGAATTATCGCTCGATAATTTTTTCCGCAGTTGTACCGACGAAGAAAGA
>CADBMQ010000212.1 GCA_902795765.1 Oscillospiraceae bacterium
AAAAAAAAAAAAAAAGTGCTGAAAAACTTATTGATATATTCAACAGATATGATAGACCGCCAACCGTATTTAGTTTTACAGGATCTAAAACTGATAATGGATATGATACGGCTATCTCTGTGCGTTCTGGCGGACTGAAAACGCAAGCTGATGTTGATTTTTATGAAGAACGCAAAAACAAATATAATGAATATATAATTTCAAATAAATTCGATACACAGTCGGTTGTATATATAAATGGTATGGACGACTACAATACTATGAACAAGATATATGGCGAAGCCTTGAAAATCGATAGTATTTCTTGTGATTTTTACAAAGATATTTATACAGGCCTATGGTTGCTTGAATGTCACTCGAAATCTGCAAGTAAAGCAAAACGTGCATTGTATTTAAAGAAAAGATATAACGCAGATAAGCTGGTAGCATTCGGAGATAATTTTAATGATATAGAAATGTTAAAATCTGCTGATGTTGCCATTGTTGTTAACAACGCACCGGATGAAGTTAAAGAATATGCAAATATTATAATTGATTCTAATTATAATGATGGAGTTGCTAAATATCTAAGATCAATTTAATTAGAATTTTTCGCTTCCCTTAATTACGCAAAACATTTATTTTACGCAATTAGTATATGAGTGAAACATCGAATATAATCGTTCTACTCTATCGTTTTATACTATAATAAAAAACAGAGGTAAGATAAACTTACCTCTGTTTTAGTTTGTTAGGAATTAACTTATGCTTTTTCAGCGAAGTTGAAGATTCTTGCAGGAAGTTCATGCTCATCACATGAAAGTGTGAATGTGAACTTTGTACCTGACTCTTCAGCCAAAGCAGAAACTCTTTCAATGAAGTCAGCAACTACTTCAAAATCTCTACCAACGATTTTCAATGTTGCATCACCGAAAATATCAGTAACATCATAGTTACCTGCGCAAATACCACTAAGGAAACCATAGTATGAGTCGTAGCCTGAAATTCCATAAACATCTGAATCAACCAAACGAACACTACTTGAAATATCATAGGTCAATGTATTGCCTTTTTCAACACATACTACATTACCTTTTGATGACTCAGCAGCAGCATTAACGCTGTCGATAAGTTTTTTTGTTTTACCTGAACCTTTTTTACCAATAATAAGCGAAATCATATTTTCATCCCCTTGTAATATTTAAAGTTGTCTTAATCGACAAAGTACCCTTATTTAAGTCTTGCTTCGAGAGCTTCTTTTTCGCTCTCGTAACCAGGTTTACCCAAAAGTGCAAACATATTCTTCTTATATGCTTCAACACCAGGTTGGTTGAACGGATTAACACCGAGCATATAACCAGAAATTGCACATGCTTTTTCAAAGAAGTAAATCAAGTAACCAAGATTGTACTCATCGCACTTCTCTACTTCGATAACGAAATTAGGAACACCGCCATCGGTATGAGCAAGAATTGTACCCTCATAAGCTTTTTGGTTTACAAATGCCATTGTTTTACCTGCAAGGAAGTTAAGACCATCACCGTTGTTTTCTTCCTGCTCGATAACAATCTCTTTCTCAGCACGAGCAATAGAAACAACTGTCTCAAAGATGATTCTCTGACCTTCCTGAATATACTGACCGAGCGAGTGCAAGTCAGTTGAGAAAGTTGCAGATGACGGGAAAATACCCTTTCCATCTTTACCTTCACTCTCACCGTAGAGCTGTTTGAACCATTCGTTCATCATTGTGAAACGAGGCTCATAGCTGATGAGCATTTCAACGTTTTTGCCCTTGCGAAGCATCATCTGACGGCAAGCAGCATATTTGTAACAAATGTTAGAATCAAGATCCGGAACGCTATACTCTTCGCGAGCATCAGCAGCACCTTTCATAAGTGCATCAATGTCACAACCAGCAACTGCGATAGGCAAAAGACCTACTGCTGTCAAAACAGAAAATCTACCGCCAACATCGTCCGGAATAACGAAAGATTCGTAGCCTTCAGTATTAGCCAACTGCTTCAATGTTCCACGTGCTTTGTCAGTTGTACAATAAATTCTGCCCTTAGCGCCTTCTTTACCATACTTCTCTTCAAGATAATTACGGAAAATACGGAAAGCGATAGCCGGTTCAGTTGTTGTACCGGATTTAGAAATAATGTTTACAGATACATCTTTTCCATCGCAGATTTCAAGCAATTCAGCAAGAGCTGTTGAACTAATGCTATTACCTGCAAAATAAATATCAGGTGTATCTTTTTTCTTATTGTTATAGTACGGTGATTTAAGGAACTCAATCGCTGCTCTCGCACCGAGATAAGAACCTCCGATACCAATTACAATAAGAACGTCTGAATCAGATTTAATCTTATCAGCTGCTTTTTTAATACGTGCAAATTCATCTTTATCGTAATCAACAGGCAAATCAACCCAACCGAGATAATCATTGCCCAAACCCGAACGTGAATCAAGCGTTTCGTGTGCAGCAAGGACCTGGGGTTTAATTCCCTCAAATTCCTGCTCCTTGATAAATGGAGCTGCAAAATCTGAATTAAACTTTAAAGACATTTAAAACATCCCCTTGGAAAAATTTTTTCTTCTTTTAATTCCTTTTTATTTTACTATATTTCAACCAATATTTCAAGACAAAATAGATAAAAATATTAAAATTTATTAAATTATAACGCAAAAATGCTTGAAATTAGTTTGCAAAAAGAAAAACTCCACGATATTTTCTCAATATTTTCAGACAATTTTATTTTAAACTCGCATATTATCTTATTTTCAACAGAAAAAATAAGCTTTCCAACTTGAGTTCCCTGCTCCATAGGTGCATCAACTGAATCATTTATAATAATTTCAGATTTAATTTTACTTTGTTCTTCCTGCATGTTAATTATAACATTTTAATTGTAATTATTTGTGAAAAAAAGACAACATATTTTTTAATATTATGTGCTATATTTTGCTCTATCGTGCTCTGTTGTAAAAAAAACTATTGCTAATAATTACTTTTTCTTGATCATTAGTGCAAATTAAAAATTATAAAGATAAAAAAACTTAT
>CADBMQ010000213.1 GCA_902795765.1 Oscillospiraceae bacterium
TGCTCGGCAACTGAATCTGCCATTACGCCGGTTTCAGGATTAACAGGAATTTGTCCCGAAACAAAAACCATATTACCAAGATCAATAGCCTGTGAGTACGGGCCGATTGCCGCAGGTGCTTTATCTGTCGAAATCTGTTTCATAATAATTTCTCCTTACTTATCAATAATTTTAAATCCTGCCTTTGTCAAGGCTTTTTTGATTTCCTCAATTTGAGCAAAATCTCTTGTTTCCATACCGATTTTCAGGAAACAACTTGAAATTGCCATATTAGCATCAGAACGCTCGTGGTGAACACTCGTTACATTTGCACCACATTTTGAAATAATAGAACTAACTCCAAGCAACTGACCAGGACGATCGTCAAGTGCAATCTGTAATGTTGCTTTTCTACCGCTTGTAACAAGACCTCTTGTGATAACTCTAGAAAGAATAGTAACATCAATATTACCACCCGACACAACACAACAAACTTTTTGACCTTCTATCGGTACTTTGTTGAACATTGCAGCAGCAACACTAACAGCACCTGCTCCCTCAGCCACAAGCTTCTGCTTTTCCATAAGGGAAAGAATTGCAGTAGCAATCTCATCTTCGGATACCGTAACAATCTCATCAACATATTTGTTAATCATCTCAAAGGTAAGGTCACCAGGATGTTTTACAGCAATACCATCTGCAAAAGTCTGAACTGATTTAAGTGTTATCTGCTTGCCTGACTTAACGCTCTTGTACATACTCGGAGCATTTTCTGCCTGAACACCATACACTTTAACATGAGGGCAAATTGTTTTAACAACATAAGCGATGCCAGAAATAAGTCCACCGCCACCAATAGGAACAAAAACAGCATCAACATCATTAAGTTGATCGAGTATTTCAAGTCCAACAGTTCCCTGTCCTTCAATGACCTCTTCATCATCGAATGGATGGATAAATGTAGCGTTTGTTTCTTTAACAAGACTACAAGCCTTTTCATAAGCATCATCGTAAGTGCCTTCGACAAGACAAACTTCAGCACCAAGTGCTCTTGTTGCTTCAACCTTGCTGATAGGAGCACCATCAGGCATACAAACTATACTTTTGATACCCATTTTTGTTGCGGCAAGAGCCACACCCTGTGCATGATTGCCTGCGCTGCAAGCAACAATACCTGCTTTTCTTTGTTCTTCGTTAAGTTGACTGATTTTATAATACGCACCTCTGAGTTTGAAGCTACCGGTAACTTGCAAATTTTCAGTTTTAAGATAAATCTGACTTTTATCAGATATTTTTTGTGCATATATCATATCAGTTATGCGTGCTACATCTTTTAAAACATATGCCGCATGATAAAACTTATCTATACTTACCATTTAGATCTTCCTCCTACCTGCAAGATGATCTATAAACTGTCTTGCAGTTCTTCCCGATACGCCACCATGACGCAATTCCCAACGATTTGCTTCAAGACAAAGTTCGGAATCTTCCATTTCAATGCCTTCTCTTTTTGCCAATGAACGGACAATATTATAATACTCATCGTGGTCAGGACTTGAATAGTTTATCGTGACACCAAATCGAGCCGACAGCGAAAGCTTCTCTTCCATTGTATCTGAGCGATGAATTTCACCATTATGCTCCATATCATCACGATCTGCCCATGTTTCCTTTATCAGATGACGGCGATTTGAAGTGGCATAAATAAGAACATTTTCCGGACGAGTTTCGACACCGCCTTCAATAACTGCTTTTAAAAATTTATACTCAACTTCATTTTCTTCAAATGATAAATCATCTATATAAATTATAAATCTGTAATTGCGATTTTTGATTTGAGATATAATTGATGATAACGAACGAAATTGATATTTATAAATCTCAATCATGCGAAGCCCATCATCATAAAACTCATTCAAAACAGCCTTAATGCTTGTAGATTTACCTGTACCACTATCGCCATAAAGCAAGGCATTATTGCCTTTTCCACCCAAAACAAATGCACGAGTATTATCAACAAGTTGCTTCTTTTGAAATTCGTATCCGACAAGATCGTCAAGTCGAACGCTATCTGCATTATTTATTGGATATAACTCTACATTATCTGTATCTGGTATAAGTCTAAATGCCTTATTCAGACCAAACATTCCAACACCATAACGCTTATAGTGATCCGTTACCAAATCAAAAAACTCATCTTTACTCTCACATTTGCTCAATTTCTCGCTTAAATTCTGCACAATTTCGCTCACGTTTTTGTAGTAAACACATTCACGTTTAGATATTGCAGAATAATTTGTGATAATTGAAAAGCAGTCAATACCAAGTGCTTTTTCAATCAAAGTAAAATCGTAGTGAAATAATTTCCTGAAAATCTCAAAATCAGATTTAGCAAATTCGTTTACACTACCCTCCTGTGCGCCAGCACGCTCACATGTTAGAGAAAAAGAATTTTCATCCGAAATCAGCAAGAAAGTAAGATAGTTTTGCCAAAGATTGTTATTAAATCCGTATTTAGTAGATAAATCGAGTATTTCTTTTATTTGGGCATAAAGAAAAGATACAGTCTTATCTTTATCATCGCAATTTTCTATTGCGTTTGCAATATTTGTTATTATACTACTGCCGGCAAAATTACGGTATAGCAGTATTTTAGATACTAAATCTCGCATTTATACGGTTACTCTCCAACCAAATTTGTCAGGTAATTTACCGAGCTGGATACCTGTCATAGTATCATAAAGCTTCTGACTGAGTTCGCCAATGTTTCCATCGCCAATGGTCATAACCTCGTCAATATAACGAAGCTTGCCAACAGGCGAAATAACAGCAGCTGTACCTGTTCCAAACACCTCTTCAAGTGTACCATTTCTCTGTGCTTCGATAAGTTCGTCAACCGAGATACGGCGTTCTTCGACATCAATTCCCCATGATTTGCAAAGTTTGATTGTTGAATCACGAGTTATACCTGGAAGAATACTGCCGTTGAGCATAGGAGTGATAACTTTTCCGTTGATTTTGAAGAAAATGTTCATTGCGCCAACTTCTTCAATGTACTTACGCTCGACACCATCAAGCCAAAGCACTTGTGAATAACCATCATGCTTTGCTTTCATCTGGGCTGCAAGGCTCGCAGCGTAGTTACCACCTGTTTTTGCAAAGCCAATGCCACCGCGTACTGCACGAACATAGTCGTCCTCAATCCAAATTTTAACAGGAGCAAGACCACTTGCATAATATGCACCACTCGGAGAAAGAATGATGATGAATTTATAAGTTTTTGAAGGAGCTACTCCAAGAAAGTCATCAGTCGAGATAATAAACGGACGAATATAAAGAGATGTCCCCTCCTCTTTTGGAATCCAATCTTTATCAACCTTAACAATCGCTTTAACAGCGTCAATAAAATACTCTTCGGGGAGTTCAGGAATGCAAAGACGCTCGTTTGATTTATTTGTACGCTTTGCGTTCATATCCGGACGGAAAAGATAGATTTTTCCGTCAGCTCCGTAATACGCCTTTAAACCTTCAAACATTTCCTGCCCATAATGGAAAACCATACTTGCAGGGGAA
>CADBMQ010000214.1 GCA_902795765.1 Oscillospiraceae bacterium
GTTGTAATTTCACAAACAACTGGGTCTTCATACACATTCTTTATGGGCATGCCAACCGCAGCATTAGTCAACAAGCATGTATAAACTATACGAAAAAAATAATTCGCTGTTTTCTCAGAATCCAGCACAACATTCCAATCACGATGCAAGTTCAAAATATCATCATAAAGAACATGCAATATTTTGTAATGATCTGGTTTAACTCTTAAAATATTTTCACCAAAGACAACCCTATAGTTGTATCCCCAATATGAAAATGATTTAAAATTTTCGATATAATTAAAATAACGATAATTAAAAACAACATCTTGAGAGCGACGTAAATCAGGAAACCTAATATTGTATTTATCAATCAAGCTCTTTTTATAAACTTTGTATGTAGGAGAATTTACCAAATCCTCTTCAATGAACATCATATATTTTTCTCGACAACTTTGTCGGGTCATACAAACATGTTCAACTAAATGTTTATTTTTTATTTTCAGAACGTTTCCATTCTCATCACAATATACATTTTTACATTGTGCCGAAACAAAGTCATAATTAGCAGTCTGCTGTTCTTCAATTAGCTTTGAAACATAATCCTCATCAATCCAATCATCAGGATCAACAAACAAAACTAAATCACCTGTTGCAACATTCAATCCATAATTACGAGCCGGGCCACTGCCCGCGTTCTCTTGCCAATATACAAAAAATTTATCATGAGTTGCACAAAATTCTTTTGCAATTTCAAAAGAACCATCTGTGGCTCCGTCAACAATTATAATTGCTTCATAATTGCTATACGTTTGCATTACAATACTATCCAAGCACTGTTTTAAAAAACGAGCAACATTATATGTCGGCAAAATGATCGAAACTTTAGGATTTTTCATATTTTACACCAATTATTCAATGCCTGCAGCTTTTAAAAATTCTTCAAAAGATGAAAACTGAGCTTTATGATTTTGCACCCATTTATCGTATCCTGGCCCTAGTTGATATTTTATAGGGATATCAGGGTATTTATCAACTTCGTTACCATTTACAAAAAAAACAAAACTTTCAAAAAAATCTGATGGTATAGGCCGTCTTTTTTTAAACTTTTGAATAGCACGTGCATACTCAAAAGCTTCGTTAAGCGCTCTAGATTTTCTCCGTTCATAATATTCATCTATCGAACAAATTACCTTTGCAGGAGTTCCTACAGCAACCGAATTAGCAGGGATGTCTTTCATTACGGTCGCTCCATAGCCAATTATACAATTATCTCCTATTGTCACGCCTTTCAAAACGGTCGCATAACGTCCAAAATACACATTATCCCCTATATTAACATAGCCATTGCTTGGCAACAATTCACCTTTAGTTTCTCTAAATACCTTAGCTGCCGCATCATGGCACATTATTGTCATATGAGCACCTAATCGGCAATTTTTCCCGATACGAATCATAAATGGACGACTTAAATCTATATCAAATTGACTAGGAACAGTTATTACAGTTCCATCGCCAATAGAGACTCCTAATTTTCTAAGATACTTTACATATCTTTTACTATCACGTTTTGCCCAAAATCTTTTTAATGAATTCAACAAACTTTTTTTTGACATTTCAGCACCCTCTTCTTTTTAAACGTAAATATTTTTTTAATTCTGCAGACAACAGCTTCCCCACGGATTCTGTATTCCATTTGCGATAAGCATACTCCCGATTCTTTAGACCAAGTCCATTTTGAGATAAAAAAATTCCTTGTTTGATTGATACAATTAAACTTTTAATACTTGTAGCATCAAAAACTGGATTACCCGTTTTTTTTAATATTTCTCCAACATTACCAACATCCGGACCAACAACAACTTTTCCTGCAGCAAAACCCATCGGCAAATTACCTGAATTTAAGATGTAAGGTCTTTGAATAAGCACTAAATCAGCAGCACAAAAATACAATTGCATTTTATCATCACTGACCGGATTTAAAGAAAACTTCATACCCTTGCAACGAAATTTTATGGCCTTCAACAAATTCAAAAACCCCTCAATAATATTTCTTTTTATAATTTTCTCTTGAAAAAAACCAGGAGCAACAACTTGGTATTCATTCATATCTAACTTTTCTTTTAAATTAAAGATTAAATTTCTTTCATTTTCATTTCTAAAAGTTCCGAAGCAAAGAATCATTTTTTTGTTAACATCACAGCCAAGCTTTTTTTTACTAGTTAAAGAATCATAATTAAATAAATAGGTATGATCATAAATATGATGAGGAACCACAATATGTTCAACATTAGGATAATCACATTTTAGTATTTCTTTACTGCAATTTCCCATATGAACAATCACATCACAATTTCCATAAACGATCTTATAAAGTCGGTTCTCTATAATTTTCCTAGCATCATGAGGTCGTAAATTATGACATTGCGATACAACCAAAACTCCGTTTTTTCTTAAAAAAAGAATACGCCGTTCTAAACGAACAACATCATCATCTACAACGGGAGATGGCAAACTAAATTCCGGCCATTGAAAATAAACAACATCATATTGCACAACATCATCTGACCATAAAATAGACAATCCACAATCAACATAATGTCCCGCAGATTTA
>CADBMQ010000215.1 GCA_902795765.1 Oscillospiraceae bacterium
GATAAGACGGTCGATGTTTTCACGAGAAATCTCTTTCGCACCACCAAGCAAATGAGCAGTAAGGCTGATTTTTGCGAAAAGTTCGAGTGTTTCCATACGATAGTAAGCAGTGATAGCGTCCGAGCCGACTGCCAAAGCACCGTGATTTTGGAGCAAAACAACATCGTGTTCGCCAAGATACGGAGCAATAGCATCAGGCACTTCATAAGTAGACGGAGTGCCGTACGGAGTAACGGGGATAGAGCCGATTGCGATAACAGTTTCAATCATCGAATACTCGTCAAGCGACTTGTTTGCAACTGCGTAGCCTGTTGCAGTCGGAGGGTGTGCGTGAACAACTGCACCAACATCGTCACGCTCTTCGTAGCAACGAAGATGCATTTTGATTTCGCTTGACGGACGATAGCCTTCAAGTGCTTCAAGCACATTGCCGTCTTTGTCGATAACAACGAGTTTTTCGGGAGTTATAAAACTTTTGCTGATACCCGTCGGAGTAGCCAAAAACTTGCCGTCAGGGAGTTTGACGGAAACATTGCCGTCATTTGCAGCAACCCAACCGAGTTGCCACATTTTATGGCAGATGTCGCAAATCTGCTCACGAGTTTCCATATATGAAAGTTCCATTTTTAATACCTCACTTTATTTTTTGTAGAACGGGCCGTAGTTTTGACAAGCTCTGAAATCCTGACCTTCTTTGTCCATACCAAATGCACCCCAAGCAGACGGACGGAAGATGTCGCTTTCGGGAACATTGTGCATAGCAACAGGAATACGGAGCATAGAACACATTGTGATAAGGTCGGCACCGATGTGACCATAACTGATAGCACCGTGGTTAGCACCCCAGTTGTTCATAACATCGTAAGCACTCTTGAACGAGCCTTCGCCTGTAACACGAGGAGTGAACCAAGTGCAAGGCCAAGTGTAGTCGGTACGCTTCCAAAGAGTGTCAGAAACTTCTTCGGGAAGATTAACTGTCCAACCTTCGCAAATCTGCAAAACGGGGCCAAGACCTTTAACAAGGTTAAGTCTTATCATAGTAGCAGGCATTTCTGTGCGAGTTTCAAAGCGTGAAGAGTATCCGCCACCACGGAAATAGCCAAGATCTGCGTAGTTCCAAGTTGTTGCGTCTGTAATTTTCTTGATATCTTCGTCTGTGACGTCAAACCATTGTTTGATAATGCCATCGGTAGCACCCGATGCGTCAAGACAAGCCGCACCCGAATTGATAAGATGGATAAATCCGTCAGCCTCTTTTGCCTTGCCTTCGATGTCGTAACCTGTTACTCGTTTAACCGAGTCGCCACTCCAATATGTACGAACATCTGCGAAAATCTGTGCACGGTTGGTGAGCAATTTCATAAAGAGCATACCAATACCATTTAAAATATCATTTTCGGTTGCAAGAATATACGGCTCACGAGCGCCATTCCAGTCGAATGACGAGTTGAGCATAGCCTCGGAGAAGTCGCCGTTCGGATAGAAGTCGGTCCATTGACGCTGACCTTGGAAACCTGCCGCAATCGCATTGTGACCAACCATTTCCTCTTCTGCACCTTCGGGCAAATTCGGATTGCCGTTCATAAGGTCTTTGATGATGCACATCATCTTAACAGTAAATTCCCAATCTTCTGCCTTTTGTTCGGGAGTTCTTTGAAGTTCAACAGGGTTCTTGTCGAAACCTTCTTTGCAATGCTCTTTTGTCCAAGCCATAGCCTTTTTGAACTCTTCTTCATCATAAATGCCTTCGGACATTCGACGAATAATTTCAACTTCGTCAACCGACTCAACACGCATACCGAGATAGTCTTCGATAAAGTTGCAATCCATAATCGAACCACCGATACCCATAGTAACCGAGCCAATCTGCAAGTAGGATTTACCACGCATAGTAGCAACTGCAACTGCGGCTCTACCGAAGCGGAGCAACTTTTCACGAACGTCATCGGGAATAGTATCGTCGTCTGCTTCGCAAACTTCGTGACCGTAAATGCCGAAAGCAGGAAGACCTTTTTGAGTGTGAGTTGCAAGTACACTTGCAAGGTAAACCGCACCAGGACGCTCTGTACCGTTAAATCCCCAAACACCTTTGATTGTGTTGCGGTCCATATCCATAGTTTCAGCGCCGTAGCACCAGCAAGGAGTAACAGTCAAAGTGATAGCAACACCTTCCTTGCGGAACTTTTCTTCACAAGCGGCAGCCTCTGCAACACGACCGATTGTTGTGTCTGCGATGACAACTTTAACAGGTTCGCCATTTGAATAGCGAAGATTTTCTTCGAACAAACGAGCGGCACTTTTTGCCATATTCATCGTCTGCTCCTCCAAAGATTCACGAACTTTAAGTGCGCCTCTGCGTCCATCAATGGTCGGACGTATTCCAATAACGGGATATTCGCCTATATAACGGTTTTTGCTCATAAAAATCAACCTTTCTTTGTGAAAATTACTTCTGTATTAAATATAACTGTTTATTTTTTTAAAGTCTTGTGTTATAATTTATAAAAAAGGTAAATTATTAACTTTTTAAAGGGAATTTAATTTTATGATTTATACGAATTATCGTGAAATGCAGGAACACGGAACGTTTGATTTTCCGTTTGCATTTTATCACATCGACAAAAATCATCCACGCTATATAATGGTAGAACATTGGCATCCGGAATATGAAATAATATATATATCGGACGGCGAATTGGAACTGTGTTGCGATGGTGTGAAAAAGACTGCAAAAAAAGGCGATGTAATTTTTGTGACGGGTGGATGTATTCACTCGGCAAAGCCGAAAGATTGCACCTACAATTGTGTGGTTTTCGATATTGAATATTTCACACGCTCGAACAACAAGGAAAACAAGGATATTTTTTCTCGTTTTTACTTTACCGACCGAGTTGACTTGCTCATAGAAAATGACGAGTTGAGTGGAATTTGTGAGATGCTTTTTAAATTAGGCTCAAATTTTGATGACGGAGATAAATTGCAGATTCAAGGTGCAATTTACCTCTTTTTCGGTGCGATAATCAAAAACGGACTATACACTTCGGGCATAATGTCAACAGGCAATCGCCGTAAGATGAAGCAGTTTCGCAAGGTTGTCGATTATATCCACGAGCATTATGACGAGGATATCGACATTGAAAGTCTTGCAGAGCATATCAATCTAAATCGCAACTATCTCTGCCGATTTTTCAAAGAAATTTGTCGAAGAAGTCCAATGCAGTATATAAATTACTATCGCATTGAACGGGCTTGTGAAAAACTCTTGACAAGCGACAATTCCGTGACACAAGTTGCTATGGATAGTGGTTTTAACGATATGAGTTATTTTATAAAGGTGTTCAAAAAATACAAGGGTATGACCCCAACGGAGTTTATGAAAAGTGTTGAAAGAGAAAATTGAGCGACTCGGGCAGTTTTATGTTTACTGCTCTGATGTGCATAAATTCGGAACAGACGCAGTAGTTTTGGCAGATTTCGCCTATCCCGAGCGACTGATTTCGAGAACGCAGAATATGTGCGAGTTTGGTTGCGGTTGCGGTATCATAACAATGCTGTGTTGCCAACGAAATGAGCGACTGAATGTGACTGCCGTTGACATTCAAGCAGACGCAGTTGAACTTGCGAAAAGCGGAGTCGAGAAAAATAAAATCAGCGACCGAGTTAATGTTATGTGTGCCGACTTAAAGTCGTTGCCCATTGAAATGAACGGCAGTTTTGATACTGTGATAATGAATCCACCGTATAAGCGTGTTGGCGCAGGGCTCGTGACGGGAGATGAGCGAGTTGACATTGCCCGTGTCGAGTTGAAGTGCAATATTGACGATATTTGCAAGTCTGCATCAAAACTGTTGAAGTTCCACGGCAGACTTTGTATCTGCAATCGTCCCGAACGGCTTGGCGATACGATTTTGGCTATGTACAACGCAGGACTGACACCAAAGCGACTGCGACTTGTAAGTCAAAATTTGCAGTCGAATGTGTCGCTTGTTCTGATTGAAGCAAGTAAAGGTGGTTCGAGTGGTATGACAGTTGAACCGCAACTGCTGATTGACGAAGAGCACGACCGTCTTTTTAAGGACTATTTTAATAGCGAAGGAAACGAAAATAATGAGTAAATTGTATGTTGTCGGAACGCCGATTGGCAATTTGTCCGACTTTTCAAAACGAGCGGTGGAAACGCTCGACTCGGTGGACTTCATTGCGTGTGAGGATACAAGAGTGACGCTAAAACTTTTAAATCATTTCGGCATCAAAAAGCCGATGATAAGTTATCACGACCACAATCGAATGACCCGTGGAGATGAGATAATCGGCAGATTACAGTCTGGCGAAAGTTGTGCGCTTGTGACAGACGCAGGTATGCCTGCAATATCAGATCCGGGCGAGGATCTGGTGCGACTTTGCCACGAAAACGGCGTGGAAGTCGAGTCGGTACCGGGGCCAACTGCATTTGCAACTGCAATGGCAATTTCGGGTATGACGAGCGGACGATTTACATTTGAAGGATTTTTGAGTGTCAATCGCCAAAGCCGAGACGAGCATTTGACATCGCTCAAAGCAGAACGCAGAACGATGATTTTCTACGAAGCACCGCATAAACTTCTCAATACGCTGAAAGATATGTTGTCGGCATTCGGCGACCGCAATATCGCACTTTGCCGTGAACTGACAAAACTGCACGAACAGGTTATTCGCACAACACTTAAAGATGCGATTGAGATGTACGAACAGCAAAAGCCTGTTGGAGAGTTCGTTTTGATTATAGACGGCAGACGTGACGATGAAAAGCACGAATACACGC
>CADBMQ010000216.1 GCA_902795765.1 Oscillospiraceae bacterium
AAAAACAGGCGGATTATAATATGAATAGAATTGAAAGCTTTACAATAAATCATTTAAAACTTGAATCGGGATTGTATGTTTCAAGACGAGATGAGAAAGACGGAGTTGTGATAACAACATTCGATATGCGAATAACCGCACCGAACAAAGAACCTGTTGTCGACACTCCCGCACTCCACACGATTGAGCATTTGTGCGCAACATATTTACGCAACTGCGAAAGAAAATCGGACATTGTATATTTTGGACCGATGGGTTGCAGAACAGGTTACTATCTCGTTATGTTTGGCGATTTGAACTCGGCAGACGTTTACGATTTGGTGGTTAAGATGTGCGAGTTCGTTGTCGATTTTGAAGGGGAAATTCCCGGTGCGTCTGCGATTGAATGTGGCAACTAGCTTGAACAAAATCTCGAAATGGCGAAGTTCTATATCAAGCGATATATGGAGCGTTTGATTGAAAACAAAAATTTTGAATATAAAGATTGAGGTGCAATTATGAGCAAATTACCTTATATAATTGACGAGTCGGCAGGTTTGACTACGATGCGTGACCCGATGATTTTGGTGCATGATGGCAGATATTATCTGACAGGCACTCAACCTCCGTATTGGGAGGGTGTCAATGACGGAGTTAGAATGTGGTCGTCGGCAGATTTGGAGCATTGGGAAGACCACGGACTTATCTTAAAGCGTGAAGATATGCCCGAAGACCTTTGGTGCCGTGACCGTTTTTGGGCACCCGAACTTTTCGAGGCAGATGGCGTATTCTATTTGACGTTCAACTGCCGAAACGAGAGCAAGGAGCATCCGCATTTTCACTCTTGCGGTATCGCAAAAGCAGATAAAGTCACAGGTCCGTACACAATAATGAGTTATGACGAGTCTTTGACCGAGCATGTTAAAGGCGACAACGATGCGACAATGTTCCGTGACGATGACGGACAGATATATTTCGCTTGTGCAGGGGATATGCTTTTGCATATTTACAAGTTCAATCCCGAGGACGGCAGTTTGTCGGACGGATATTGCACCAACGAAAAGGCAAAAGAGGGCGAATGGGACTCGATTGGCACAGAAGGTCAGTTCATCATCAAGCGAAACGGCATTTATTATCAATGGTATTCGAGTTGGACAAACGGCTATGACGCAGGTGTGATGACTGCAAAAAGCATAAACGGTCCGTGGACGAAATCTCCACAAAACCCGATTTTGACCGACAATGAATTGTGGCATATGGCAGGTCATAACCACGGATTTAGGTCGCTTGACGGCAAGGATTACCTTATATTCCACGCAATGCTTCGTGATCCCGAAGACCACGATACACCGAGAATTTTCATAAGAGAAGTCAAGTATTTGCCCGACGGCACAATCAAAGTTTCGTTGCCACAAAAATAAACACAGAGGCGAATTTTTTTGAAAAAAGTTAGGATAACCGTTATGAAAACGGCAAAATATGACGATTTAATCGAGCAGTTTGAAAACCCGATTGAACACGCTTGTGATATGAAAGTCGGTCAGATTTTCATAGCGAATGGCTGGGAAAAGCCTGCTAATATGTGCGAAAGTGCGTGGGAGAGTATGTCGGCATTTGTTATGACACTCGCTCACGGTGGAGAAAATCTGTATGACGGTTGGATGAAAAACCGTAAAAGTGCGATGATTTCGTGCAATGACGGATTTCGCCCCGTTAGTTTTTATATCGAAGCACTTGAAGAAGATGCAGAATAAAGGAAGTAAAAAATGAACGTAATTAAAAGCAAATATTACTCGCCGTTTTGGTCGCTTTTCAGCGGACTTTTGTCTTTGGGACTCGGATTTTTCCTGTTGCTTTCCGAAGATAACATCTCGGAAAATTTGATTTGGGCATTTTGCTCGATAATTCTTTTGGTTGCAGGTGTTCGTGAGTTTTTAAGACGAAAAGAAGAGCAGAATTTGAAAGCGGGAATAATAAGCCTTTCTGTATATGTTGCGATAGCGACAGCGTTTTATTTATTTTCATATTTCTTTGTCGGATTGATAAATATCATACTCGCAGTTTTGGCATTTGCGTTGTTTGTGATGCGTGTCACGATTGCGGTGCATATCGTCAAAAACGGCATAAGCGGTTTCGTTCGCAACCTTATATCTACGATTGTTTGCCTTGTGTTTGCGATAGTATTTTTGTTTTATCCGACAAACGATAAAATCAATTTTTCAATCTTTGTTTTAGGGGCATTTTTCATTGTTTTGGGTATTTCGCTAATCGCAGAATTTGTTGTGGATATGTCGGGTATTATGATGATGTCGGGCAGAACAAGACGCAGAAAATATCTGCCAATGCCAAATATCGTGACCGCAACAACAACCAAGCGCTTTCTTGATGAGTGCAACGAATATGTCGCAAACCACGAGGACGCAACTGTTTTCATCGAAGAAAAAGAGGGAACAGACCAAAGCCGTGTGAATTTTGAAGTTATGGTTCACGTCAGCCGTAAGCCGGGCGACTTTCTCGGCCACGTTGACATTAGAATTGGCGACAAAGTTTATACCTACGGCAGTTATAATAAGGAAACTCATCGACTCGGCATTTTGGTTGCAGGTGGTACTTTTGTTATCAATCCAAGAGATGCGTACATTCAAAATTGCCTGACCGACCAACGAAAATACCTTGCAGTTTACGGCTGTGTGTTGTCGGACGAGCAGATGAAAGCAGTTATGAAACGAATTGACGAAGCAATGCTCGACACCGAGCCTATCAAAATAACTCCCGACCGTTGTCACGATGATGTTGCAAGATTTACCGAAATCGGCGGTAAGGCATATAATGTTGTCAAAGGCCCGTTTAAGACTTATTTTGCGATTGCGTCAAACTGCGTAAAATTTGCAGATAGTGTTGTCGGAAAAGCTGGATTTGACGAAGTTGCAAAGGGAAGTATCACAACTCCGGGTGTGTATCTTTGTATGATGGAAAATATGTTCCGCAGAAAGAATACCAGAGTTATCCGCAGAACTGTTTATTTGCAGCAAAGTTCGGGATATGTAAAAAAAGAACAATCTAATTTAAAATGATAAAAGCGCCCTTTGGGTGCTTTTATTTTGTTTTGATGATAAATCAAAATTAGCGTAAAATATTGACTTTTTTCAAAAATACTATTATAATATTTGTATTATGGGCGAATTATGAAAGACTGATAAGGGGGCTTTGATATGGCTCAAATCGCACTGACAGATGAACAGGTGCGTTCTATGCAACTTAAAGGGCTTGAAATGGCTCTTTTCTTCGATAAATTTTGTACCGAGCATAACCTAACCTACTTTTTCTGCGGAGGTTGTTGTATCGGCACAGTTCGTTCGGGCGGTTTCGTGCCGTGGGACGATGATGTTGACGTGTTTATGCCTCGTGAGGACTACGAAAGATTAAAGCGTGAGTGGATTGATACCGATGACTATTCGATACAGTATCCGTCCGATAAACTTTGCACAGAAAATCAGTTTTTGACAATCTGCGCAAACAACACAACATTTATCAAGACCTATCAAATGAACCGTGATATAAATCACGGATTGGTGCTTGACGTTTTGCCGATTGACGGTTGTCCGCAAGGTTTCAAGAGAAAAATGCAGAAACTGTGGGCGCTTCTTTACTCGCTTTTTGTTGTCGGAAAAGCACCCGATAACCACGGCGGTGCAGTTCGCCTTTTGGGTAAAGTCGCTTTGACACTCGTTCCGACATTTAAAATGCGATATAAAATGTGGCGCTTGTGTGAGCGGAAGATGACCAAATATAAAATCAGCGACTGCGAGTATATAACCGAGTTGTGTTCGGGTCCGCACTATATGCAAAACGAATATCCAAAACACATTTTCGCAGAGCAACTTCGAATGGACTTTGAGGGACACAAGTTCCCGATACCTGTCGGCTATGACGAGTATCTCAAAATGGCATTCGGCGATTATATGACTCTGCCACCCGTTGAAAAGCGTGTGTGCCATCACGAGTTTGAGAAAATGGATATGGAAAACAGTTATAAAATTTACAAGGGCAAATATTATTGCGTAAAGGAAGAGAAGTAAATGCAGGAGTATAAGGGCAAGCCTATGGAAGTTCCTCCTGAGGGACTTGACGGTCTGCGTAGAAAAGGCCTTGAAATTTTGCTTTATTTCAAGGATATATGCGAAAAAAACAACTTGAAATTCTATTTTTGCGGTGGTTGTTGCATCGGTGCGTTGCGTCACGGTGGTTTTGTGCCGTGGGACGATGATGTTGATGTGTTTATGCCTCGTGAGGACTACGAAAAACTCGCAAAAATTTGGAACGAACAGGCAGATACTAAAAAATACAGTTATGTTCGCACAACCGAGGACGATTTCACAAGACTTTTGATTGCAGGTATTTCGGATAACGAAACCACATTCATCAAAACTCGCCAATGGGATTTGGACACAAATCACGGTGTCCGTCTTGATATAATTCCGCTTGACGGCTGTCCGTCATCGAGATTTAAACGCAAAATCCAAATGATGTGGGCGCTTTTGTATTCGATGTTTATGGTGCGTGAAGCGACCGACTCGAAAGGCAAGCTCGTGTATATCGCAAGTAAGATTTTACTTGCTCTTGCAATAACCGACAAAAATCGCTATCGTTTTGCGAAATTTGCGGAAAGAAAAATGTCGAAATACAAAATCAGCGACTGCGACAAGATTACGGAGCTTTGCACGTGGTTTGTGTATATGCGAAACGAGTATCCGAAATCTGCGTTTGAAAGTCAGCTGTATGTTGACTTCGAGGGCTACAAGTTGCCAATCCCCGTGGGATATGACGAGTATCTAAAAATGGCTTTCGGCGATTATATGCAAATGCCCCCCGAAGAAAAGCGTGTTGCAAAGCACGATATTGTTTACTATGATTTGGAACGCCCGTACACCGATTTTAAGGGCAAATATTACTGCGTAGAGCAGGACGATTAAGAAAGGCGGTATTTATTATGATTTTTGGTGCAATTCTTGCAGGTGGCGTAGGCTCTCGAATGAATATTCCCGATATGCCGAAGCAGTTTCTTCCACTTGGCGATAAGCCGATTATCGTTCACACTTTGGAGAAATTCTTGACCTGTGGCAGATTTGACTGCGTTTACATCGGCGTTCATGCTGACTGGGTAACATATATGAACGACCTTGTTAAAAAGTACACTCCAAGCTCGGCAGACCGTGTTCGCATCGTTGCAGGTGGTGCCGACAGAAACGGCACAATCCTTAATATTATCAACGATATTGAGTCGAACTACGGAGAGGACGAGAAGAACATCATCGTGACTCACGATTCAGTTCGTCCGTTCGTTACAATCCGTATGATTGAAGAGAATATTGATGCGGCACTCGAATTTGGTGCAGTTGACACAGTTTGTGCGGCAGTTGACACAATCGTTTCGTCCGAGGACGGCAAGGTTATCTCCGAAATCCCCGACAGAAGCAAGATGTATCAGGGACAAACTCCGCAAAGTTTCCGTATCAGCGTTTTGAAAGACCTTTACAACTCACTTTCAGATGACGAGAAGAAAACTCTCACAGACGCTTGTAAAATCTGCGTTGTTCGTGATTTTCCTGTGCATTTGGTTGAGGGTTCGATAACTAATCTCAAAATCACAACAACAGGTGACTATAAAATCGCACAGGCAATGCTCGGTTGTCTTAAAGCGGAGGACTAAGTTATGATAAATCAAGTTTATCAGTTGATAAGCCCGAAAGTTTTTTCGATAAAATATACCGACCTTTCTTTCTCGGACAAGGTTATCGTTCGTCCCGAATTTTTGGCGGTATGCCACGCAGACCAACGTTATTTTCTCGGTCAGCGTGATATAAAGGTGCTTAACCAAAAGTTGCCGATGGCACTTATCCACGAGTGTTGCGGCAAGGTTGTCTATGACCCGACAGGCAAACTTTCTGTTGGTCAGAGAGTTGTTATGATACCGAACACTCCCATTCGCAAAAACGACGTTATATATGAAAACTACGATAAGGGTTCATACTTCTTGTCGAGCGGTCACGATGGCTTTATGCGTGAGTTTGTCGAACTCGATTCGGATAGAGTTGTCGCATACGACAATGTAGACCCGAGAGTTGCCGCAATAACCGAGTTCGTTTCGGTTGGTGTTCATGCGTCAACTCGTTTCGACCTTATCGCTCATCAAAATCGTGACAGAATCGGCATTTGGGGTGACGGCAGTTTGTCGTACACAGTTGCGAACATCTTGAAATCTCGCTTCCCCGAAAGCAAAATTTGCGTTGTCGGAATGGACAAACGCAAACTTTCCCACTTCTCGTTTGTTGACGAAACCTATCTCTCGACAGATATTCCCGAAAATTTCGAGGTTGACCACGCATTTGAATGTTGCGGTGGCGAGGGTAGTTACTATGCAATCGAGGATGTTATTAAATATATAAATCCGCAGGGTACGCTTATGCTTATGGGCGTTAGCGAAAACAAAGTCGGCATAAATACGAGAATGGTGCTTGAAAAAGGTATGACGCTCGTTGGATGTTCTCGTTCGGGCAGAGCAGACTTTGAAAAAGCGGTTGAACTTATGGAAAACGAAGATTTCCAACGCAGAATGAAAGTTATTATCTTTGAGGACGAGCCTGTTAGAAGCATTGGCGATATATGCCGTGTTATGGCGAACGACCTCACAACACCGTTTAAGACGGTGTTTAAATGGGACATCTAATTTGTCCCGAATTGAAAAGAAAGGAATGGTGAACAACTGAATGGAATATGCCGTGTCTGTTGACAGAACGGCGAGTAATCGCAATTTCGTTAAATTCCTCCGCCATATCCTTAATTTCGTGGCAGCAACGCTGTTTTTGAGCGGTGCGATAATACAATCGGACGGCCCGCATTTCACAATAATGCTCGCTGGAGTTGTAACATTTTGGATAGCGGACTTGGTTTACTGCTTTGAAAATTTGAAAAGCCGAATTGTTATGTTGATTTTCAACCTAACCGTCTTTCTGTTTTTGATAGGCAGAGCCGTCATCAACGTCTTTCGAGATGACAAATGGTGGAAGTTGTATACCGAAACGGGACTGACTTTTGCGCTTGTTTCGTTGTTTGTAACACTTATGTGTATGCAAATCGGTGCAATACTTTTCGAGTTTGCCGAAACTCGCATAACGCAGTTTCGCAGACGACCGAAACGTCCCGATTCTCCGCTTTTGACCGATTATAATAAATGGCTTGCCCTTATTTCGCTTATTCTTTTTGTGATGTGTTGGGTTTGCTATATGTATATCGAGGTTGACAAATGGCGCTTTATGCAGGGCAAGGAGTATGAGGACTACTATCAACTCTATGTTAATGATCCGCCACCATTGTTCAGTACGTTTGCGACAATGATGCCGTATGCGCTTGGCATCTATCTTGCAACGTTCCCGACAAAACGAAAAGCGATTATTCCGTTGTTTATGTATTTCGTAACTGCCGTACCTGTCTTTTTGATAGGTCAGCGAAATCATATAGTGCTGAACGCATTGTATATTTTCCTGTATTTCTACTTGCGTGGTAAATTCACAGGCGAAGAACCTTGGATTGGCAAGTTTGAAAAAACGGCACTCATTATTTTAGTACCGTTTGTGGTAATACTGCTTGCGATGTACAACTATATTCGTGCAGGTAGTGACGTCGATATGGGTGTTTCTTCGCTCTTGCTCGACTTTTTTGATAAGCAGGGTGTTTCGTTTAAAGTTTTGACACTCGGTTACGATGCGATACCGAATATCCACAACACACCGTTTACGAATTATACATTCGGTCCGCTTATCGACTATTGGTACTACGGCTCGTTTGGTCAGAAGTTTCTCGGTGCGCCGAGTCTGGGCACGGGCAACAACGAGTTCAGGGCAACTCACGGCAACGACTTCTCACACAGTATGTCGTTTGTCGCCAAGGACGATTATCTTTCCGGTCACGGTTGGGGCTCGTCTTATCTGCTCGAAACATTTGCCGATTTCGGTTGGCTCGGTGTTATAATATTCAGCCTTATTTTGGGTATGATTTTCATTTTTGCGGTTCGTATGCTCCGCAAGGGAACAATAGTTTCCGTTATCGCCCTGACAGCTTTTTGCAACGTGTTCTTCGTTGCTCGTGCGTCGGCACTCGGTTGGTTGCAGTTTTTATGGCAACCACATTTCTGGATAACGGTTGCGATCTGCTTTATCGGTGCGAAAATGTTCTCGGTGACAGAACGAAAACGAGCGCCAATGGCGGGGATTTGTTGATAAAATTGTAAAGGAATGACTTTTTGATGTTTGATAATTATGGAATTAAGGACGTTTTCTACGGACTTTGGAGATTTAAATGGATTATTGCGGTTGTTGTAATAATCTCGACCGTGCTCGGCTACGGCTACGGTGTTTATAATAGAAACAACGCAACGCAAGGCAACTATTGTGCATCTGTTACCTACCTTGTAACAACAAAAGATGCCGCTGATAAGAAAGATACTAAGATGTTCAACGACTCGAAAGAGTTCGCACAAAACCTTAAAAATATGCTTTCGGCAGATTTTTGCTATAACTTTGTAATTGATGAGATGAAAAAAACATATTCGGAAGAGGAAGTTGCTAAAATTATCAATGCCGCAACCAAAAAGCCGACCGTTGCCGCACTTAGCGAAGTTGCAACTGTAAATGTTTTGCCGGATTCTTCGGAAGTAAATCTTTTTGTTGAGTGCAAAGAAGAAAAAGCGGCAAACGACCTTTTGAACGCATTCAAAAAGTATGTTTCGCAAGAGAAAAACATCAACAACTACTGCACAATTATGGAACTTGGCGGTCTCACTCAACAACTTGCCGCAGATAGTGTTATGTCGCCAAAATCATTTGCAATTGTCGGTTTTGCAGGTTCACTTTTCCTTATGATAATCGCAGTATTCATTGTAACACTCGTTCGCCCGACTTTGAACGAGCGTGGCGATATTGAGCAATACGAAGTGCCTGTTATCGGAGATAAAAAGTCGATCGATTTCACAGTTTCTGCTTTGTTGAAAGCAGTACCCGACTTGAAGTCGGTTGCCGTTGCAAGTGTTGATTGCAAAACAGACAAATCGGTCGAGGCTCTTGCAACTGCAATTAAATCGGCATTGACCGAGCAGGGTGCAGGCGAAGTTGAAGTTTGTGCCGTTCCGAAGGCAACAGCAACTCTCAAAGCAGTACAGACCGTGGCGAAGTGCGATGCAACTTTGATTTGCACAACTCGTTCGTACACAAAACACTCGTCATTCTATAATGCAGTTC
>CADBMQ010000217.1 GCA_902795765.1 Oscillospiraceae bacterium
CTCAAAGACGGATTAGGATAGTACGAAGCAGACACGCAACCTTTTATAGCAACGTAATTTACTCCGTTACGCTTTAATGCTCTGTGCAAGCCTGCGTGGTCATAATCTGAACGCAGACTTTTTGCGAGAAGCTGATTTTCCTTGTCTGAATAATTTTTCAGAACAGATTCTGGTATTCCGTGCTTTCGAGCGACAGACAAGACAAGCGGTAAAACTGCTTGTGCAAAAGATTCAGCACATACCGAGTCCCAATCCACCTCAACGGAAAGATTTGCAGTCATTCCAAACAGAGCTTCTCCCAAAAGTGACAGCATTACACACGAATGGGTAGGAATTCTGTTGGTTGACGGTTGCGACACGGAATGTGCTCCTCTCTAATTCTATTTTAATATTTTCTCCAAACCATCTTATTAACAACACCTGTATAAGATTGGATGAGTTTTACTACTTTATCTGATACATTTTCATCAGTATAGTTCGGTACGGGGATACCATAATCACCGTTTGCGTTCATACTTACTGCTGTATCAACTGCTTGTAACAAGCCATCTCCGTCGATACCTGCAAGGATAAAGCAAGCCTTATCAAGTGCTTCGGGACGTTCTGTGCTTGTACGAATACAAATTGCCGGGAACGGATGTCCGACACTTGTGAAGAAACTTGATTCTTCCGGTAATGTGCCACTATCGGATACAACTGCAAATGCGTTCATCTGCAAGCAGTTGTAATCGTGGAAGCCGAGAGGCTCGTGCTGAATTACACGGCTATCAAGTTCAAAACCTGATTGTTCGATACGTTTTTTTGAACGTGGATGGCAAGAATAAAGTATCGGCATATCGTACTTCTCTGCCATTTTATTGATTGCTGTGAAGAGCGACAAGAAGTTTTTCTCGGTGTCGATATTCTCTTCACGATGAGCAGACAAGAGAATGTATTTGCCCTTTTCAAGGCCAAGACGTTCGTGAATGTCTGATGCTTCGATTTTTTCGAGATTATTATGCAAAACCTCTGCCATAGGCGAACCTGTTACATAAGTACGCTCTTTCGGAAGTCCGCAATCTGCAAGATAGCGACGAGCGTGTTCTGAATATGCAAGGTTTACATCGGAAATGATGTCTACGATACGGCGGTTGGTTTCTTCCGGCAAGCACTCATCTTTACAACGGTTACCTGCTTCCATATGGAAAATCGGAATGTGCAAACGCTTTGCACCGATTACTGAAAGGCAAGAGTTTGTATCACCCAAAACGAGAACTGCATCAGGTTTGATATCTACCATCAACTGATATGATTTTGCGATAATATTGCCCATTGTTTCGCCCAAGTCATTGCCAACTGCGTTCAAATAAACATCTGGATCGTCAAGTTCGAGGTCACGGAAGAATACACCATTCAAGTTGTAGTCATAGTTTTGACCTGTATGTGCGAGAATTGTATCGAAATACTTACGGCATTTTGTTATAACTGCTGCCAAACGAATGATTTCAGGACGTGTGCCAACGATTATAAGCAATTTGAGTCTGCCGTCATCTTTAAACTTTGCATCAAACATTTTTAATCTGCCTTCCTATTATTTACCGTTTTTCATATCTTCAAGTGCGTTACGAACATACTCGGTTGTGAGAAGTTTATTAACTGTTCCTTCAACATCAAGAAGTGTTGTATTATGGCTTGTGTATGACTCGTCAGACTCAGTGTGAACTTCGCCTTTAACCATAAACTTATCATAGTTCAAGTCACGATTATCTGCTGCTACACGGAAGTAGTCGCCCATATCTTCTGAACGCAAGCACTCTTCACGAGTCATAAGTGTTTCGTAAAGTTTTTCGCCATGACGAGTACCGATAATCTGTGTACCACTGTCACCAAACATCTGCTGAACTGCTTTTGCGAGCACACCGATTGTTGATGCGTCTGCCTTTTGGATAAACAAGTCACCCGGATTTGCGTGTTCAAATGCGAATTTAACAAGGTCTACTGCCTCGTCAAGGTTCATAAGGAAACGTGTCATATCGGGGTTTGTGATTGTTATCGGGTTACCTGCTTTGATTTGGTCGATAAAGAGCGGAATTACACTACCACGACTGCATATTACGTTTCCGTAACGAGTACAGCTGATAACTGTGCCGCCACGCTCTGCTGCAACTCTTGCGTTTGCGAAGATAACGTGTTCCATCATTGCTTTTGAGATACCCATTGCGTTAATCGGGTATGCAGCCTTATCTGTTGAGAGGCATACTACACGCTTTACACCTGCGTCAATTGCAGCGTGAAGGACATTATCTGTACCGATTACGTTAGTTTGAACTGCTTGCATCGGGAAAAACTCACAAGACGGAACCTGCTTTAATGCTGCTGCGTGGAAGATATAGTCTACGCCCAGCATTGCGTCTTTTACTGACTGTGCGTTTCTTACATCTCCGATATAAAATTTTACTTTGTTTGCGAACTCGGGAAAACGAGCTTGCAAATCATGACGCATATCGTCCTGTTTTTTCTCGTCACGAGAGAAAATTCTGATTTCGCCGATATCTGATGTAAGAAAGTGTTTTAAAACGGTGTTACCGAACGAGCCTGTACCACCTGTTATCATTAGTGTTGCACCTGAATATGCTGACATTTTTTATTCCTCCAATTATCTATTTGAATACATTTTATCATAATAATCACGGTACTCACCGCTGATTATTGTTTCCCACCACTCACGGTTTTCAAGGTACCATTTAATTGTCTTCTTGATACCGTCTGCAAACTTTGTTTCGGGCAACCAACCAAGTTCGCCGTGAATCTTGGTCGGGTCGATTGCGTAACGCATATCGTGGCCTTTACGGTCTGCTACGTATGTTATAAGATCCTCGGATTTGCCGAGTTCTTTGCATATCAACTTAACGATGTCGATGTTCTTCATCTCGTTATGTCCGCCGATATTATAAACCTCGCCTACTCTACCATTGTGAATA
>CADBMQ010000218.1 GCA_902795765.1 Oscillospiraceae bacterium
GTTTCTCGTCCGAAGGTTATCTATAAATATGACGAAGACGGCAAACTTCTCGAGCCTATCGAATTGCTTATGATAGAGGTTCCCGAAAACTATGTAGGTGCGATTATGGAAAAACTCGGCAATCGCAAAGCAGAACTTGTTAATATGGGCACTCGTGATACAGGTACAACACATTTGGAATTCAGAATACCTGCTCGTGGAATCCTCAACTATCGTTCGGAATTTTTGTCAGATACAAACGGAAACGGTATAATGAACCACATTTTTGCAGCCTACGAGCCGTACAAGGGCGATTTTGAACAGCGTAATACAGGTTCAATCGTAGCTTATGAAACAGGCGAAACTTCGGGCTATGGCTTGTTCAATACGCAGGAGCGTGGTAAACTTTTCGTAGGTCCTGGCGTTGATGTATATGAAGGACAGATTGTTGGCGAAAACCCGAAAAACGAAGATATCGTTTGCAATGTATGTAAACGTAAACAGGCAACAAATATGCGTGCAGCAGGTTCAGACGATGCGTTAAGACTTGTACCGCCGTCAATTCTCAGCCTTGAAAAATCGCTTGAATTCATCAAAGATGACGAGCTTGTCGAGGTAACACCCGAATCAATTCGTCTTCGTAAAATGGTGCTTTCAAAAGAGCAGAGAATGAAACAACTTGCTAAAAAGAAATAAACAAAACTAATTTAACATAGGATTTTTTAGGGAAGTGATGATTTGGAAATCGAGGTAAACGGATATAAAGCGTACTATACAGACGAAGGTCAAGGTGAGCCGATACTGTTTTTGCACGGTTGGGGTTCGTCGGTTGACGCATTCGCTCGTATGGTTATACCGCTCAAAGAAAAATTCCGTTGCATCCGAGTGGATTTGCCTGGATTTGGCAAGTCCGAACCGCTTCGAGAAGCGTTCACATTGGAAGACTACTGCAATTTTGTTAAATCGTTTATCAAAGCGCTCAACCTTGAAAATCCGATAATGTTCGGCCATTCCAATGGTGGAAGAATAACACTTAAAATGTGCTCGGAGGGTAGGGTTAGCCCGAAAAAGATAGTATTGTTCGGCTCGGCAGGACTTCGTTCGAAAAAGTCGATGAAATCTCGTGTCCGTACCCGTACATTCAAAATAATTAAAGGTGCGTTGACTTTGCCGATAGTCAGAAACTACTCGGCAGATGCTCTCGAAGCCGCAAGAAACCATTTCGGCTCGGCAGACTATCGTTCGGCAACGCCTGTAATGCGTCAAACACTCGTAAATCTCGTTAATGTGGATTTGCGAGAGCAGTTACATAACATAAAAGCATCGACCTTGCTTATATGGGGCGAAAACGATACCGAAACACCACTTGCACATGCAAAGATAATGGAACAGCTAATTCCCGATTGCGGACTTTGTGTTTTGGAAGGTGGCTCACACTTCGCATTTGTGGAACAGCCGGCAAGAGTGGATAGTATTTTAGATTGTTTTCTTTAAGGAGAATTTATTGTGATAATAGTATCATCACTAACGGTAATTTTTCTGCTTTTAACAGCAGTTTTTACCATAACACCGCAACTTCACATATTACAACTTAACTCATATTATAATGTAAGATTTTTGGACTATTTAAAAGGCGAACTCAAAATCTCGTCTGTCGTTTCCGTTATTGTGTCGGATTTGACTGTCGGCTTGTGGTTTTTGTCGCCAATCATCTCTGCGATTATGGCAGGTGTGGTGGGAATAATTCGTGTATCTCACGCAATTTATAAAGTCAAAACTGCCAAGAAAAAAATCGTATATACAGGCAGAGTTAAGAGAATGTATGCGACATCGTTTATATTAAGTGCAGTGCTTATAGCACTATGCTTTGTAAATGAAACAACTGCGATTGTGTCACTCATTTTGTCTGCACTTATAGTTGCTTTTATTCCGTTTTGGGCAATGATAGTCAACCTTGTCAACGCACCAATCGAGTGGTCAATGCGTCAATGGTTCATCAATGACGCACTCAAAATTCTCAAAAATCATACACCGATGAAAGTTATCGGTATCACAGGCAGCTACGGCAAAACAAGTACCAAGCATATTCTCGGTAGAATTTTGTCCGAAAAATATAACGTAACAATAACACCAGGTGGCTTCAATACTCCAATGGGAGTTGTTCGTACAATAAGAGAAAATCTCCGACCTGATAGCGAAATTTTCGTGGTTGAAATGGGTGCAAAAAGAGTTGGCGACATCGAAGAAATTTGCGAACTTGTCCACCCGCATGATGGTATTATTACATCAATCGGACCACAACATTTAAACACATTCGGCTCACTCGAAAATGTAGCGAAAACAAAGTTCGTGCTTGCAGACGAAGTTGCGAAAAACGGTGGTAAAGTTTATCTCAATCTCGATACAAAAGCAATATGCGATCGAGCAGAAAACTACGATTCTTGTGGCTACGGCATTGAGAATAAAAGTGGCAGAGCGTGGGCAGAAAATATTGTCTGCAATCGCCGTGGTGTGCAGTTTGATTTGCACATCGACGATCGTATAATAAAACTTTCGTCAAAACTTTTGAGCAAACATAATATTCTTAACATTTCTGCGGCAGCACTAATTGCGTCAGATTTAGGTGTCGGCGATAAAGATATCGCATACGCAGTTCGCCAACTTGCTCCAATCGAGCATCGTCTTGAAATGAAGCCGTTTTTCGGTGGTAGCGTGTTGGTAGATGACGCGTATAATGCTAATCCGACAGGCAGTATAGAAGCAATGAGAGTAATTGGTTCGTTCGCACCAATGAAACGCATAGTTGTAACACCGGGGCTTGTCGAACTTGGCGAGAAAGAGCATGAATGTAATGTTGCACTCGGTAAAGCGGCAGCAGAAAATGCAGATTTGCTGATTTTTGTTGGAATTGAACGCTCGAAACCTCTTGTAGAGGGTGCAAAATCAGCAGGAGCAGATGACAGCAAAATAAAAGTTGTGAAAACATTCAATGATGCGGCAGAATATTTGCGTGGCATCTGCGATAGTAATACGGCAGTTATTTTTGAAAATGATTTGCCTGATAACTATGCTAAATAATATTGAAAGGAATAAATAGATATGAAAACTAATGTTGGTGTATTTTTTGGTGGCAGAACAGTTGAACACGAAGTAGCAGTAATTTCAGCAGTTCAGGCAATGACCTTTATCGACCGCAATAAATACGATGTAACACCTGTCTATATAACTCGTGACGGTAAAATGTATCACTCTCCTTGTATGACAAATATGGAAGAGTTCAAAAACATTCCTGAGCTTCTCAAAAAGAGTAAGGAAATAACATTTGTAAAGCAAAATGACCGTTTTACAATGATTGAACTCAAAAGCGGGCTTTTCAAAAAAGCGTTGTGCGAAGTTGATATCGCATTCCCGATAGTTCACGGCACAAACTGCGAAGACGGCTCAATCGTTGGCTGGTTCGAGTTGCTTGGCGTTCCGTATGTAACTTGCGACGTTGTATCTGCCGCAGTCGGAATGGATAAGGAACTTTTCAAATGTGTGCTTTTGCAAAAGGGTATTCCGACATTGCCTTGCGTAAGTTTTTATGCAAAGCAGTGGGTAAATGAAAACGAGCAGATTTTAAAAGAAATCGGCGAGAAAATTGAGTATCCTATGATTGTAAAACCTGCAAATTTGGGTTCATCAGTTGGTATTCGCAAAGTTGAAGACGAAAACGAACTCTGCGATGCAATCGAGTATGCAATGGAGTTTGCAACAAAGATTTTGGTAGAACACGCAGTAGAAAACTTGCGTGAACTCAACTGCTCGGTACTTGGCGACCACGATGAGTGCGAAACTTCGGTAATCGAAGAGCCAGTAATGAGTGGAAAAATCCTGTCGTATGCCGATAAATATCAAAAAGGTGGCAAAGGCAGTAAGGGCGCTAAAAATGGTGGTAAAACAGGTGAAAGCAGCGGTATGGCATCGCTCGACCGTATTATCCCTGCTCAGATTCCCGAGCATATTCAAAAAGCAGTTGAAGAGTATTCTAAAAAGACGTTTACCGCTCTCGGTTGCAACGGAGTAGTACGTATCGACTACCTTTACGATACCGCAAAAGACTGCGTATATGTAAACGAAATCAATACAATTCCAGGATCGCTTTCGTTCTATTTGTGGGAGCCGAAGGGAGTAAAATATACCGAGCAGCTCACAAAAATGATAGAACTCGGATTCAAGCGTGACCGAGTGAAAAACAATCTTTCATTCTCTTATGAAACTAATATACTTTCAAATGCAGGCTCATTTGGAACAAAGGGAACGAAAGGAAAGATATAATTGTCAAAGGTAAAATTGCGTGACAGATGTTTGCCAACATACACAAAAGGCGAAGAAATCTTCAATATGGTATCTCATATAGTCGGTGGAGCATTTGGCATTTTTGCGCTAGTATTCTGTGTTTTAGTCGCCACATTGAACAACAATGTATGGGGAGTTGTTTCGGGCGCAATATACGGTGGCACTATAATCATACTGTATTGTATGTCGAGCATCTATCACGGACTAAAACCCAACCTTGCAAAAAAAGTTTTCCGTGTAATTGACCATTGCTCGATTTTCCTGCTGATAGCAGGAACATACACACCAATAGCAATCGGTGGGCAGATTAGAGTGCAAAAACCTGCACTTGCCTGGGTAATCTTCGGTGTTATATGGGCGGCAGCAATACTTGGGATAACTCTCAATGCCATAGATATGAAAAAGTATGCGAAATTTTCGATGATTTGCTATATCTTAATGGGTTGGATGGTTGTCATAATGATAAAGCCCGTGCTTGAAATACTTCCAATAGGCGGATTTATCTGGCTTCTTGCGGGAGGTGTCGCATATACAGTCGGTGCGGTGCTTTACGGAGTTGGCAAACGCAGAAAATGGATGCATTCGGTGTTCCATTTGTTTGTTTTGCTCGGCAGTATATTACAGTTTATTTGCATATTGTTTTACATTATGCCGAATAAATAAATTTGAGAGGATGTTTTAAAAATGGCAAAGAAAAAGAAAGGCTTTATAGGCGAATTTCGTGAGTTTATTATGCGTGGTAATGTAATCGACTTGGCAGTCGGCGTTATCATCGGTGCTGCATTTCAAGCGATAATCAAGTCACTTGTAGATGACATCATCAATCCGTTGCTTGGTAAGATTTGCGGTGGAATGGACTTTTCAAATCTGTTCGTAACAATCGGCAAAATTCCTGAAAACGCAGACGCAAGCAAGCTTTCGTCACTTGCATACGTTCGTGACACACTCGGCTTGCCCGTAATCGCATACGGCTCGTTTATAACAGCAGTAATCAATTTCCTTATAATGGCACTTGTAATCTTCTGCCTTGTTAAGTTGCTCAATAAAGCGCACGACGCTTCATTGCTCAAACGCTTTAAGAAGGGCGAGGAAGAAGAGGAAGAAGAACCCACAGTTAAGAAATGTCCGTATTGTTGTTCGGAAATCCCGATTGAAGCAACAAAATGTTCATTCTGTTGTTCAGATATTCCCGAAGAAACCGAAGAATAAGTTAAAATTAAAAACGGTAGTCGCAAGACTACCGTTTTTTTATCTTGTAAAGTATATAATCAAAACAGAAACATCAGCAGGTGAAACACCCGAAATTCGAGCCGCTTGACCAATATTTTCAGGACGCAACTTGTTGAGTTTCTCACGAGCCTCCAAACGCAGACCGTTAATCGAGTTATAGTCGAAATCTCTCGGCAAACTCATCTTTTCCAAACGAGCCGCCTCTTTGATTTGAGCATTCTGTCGCTTGATATAACCTTCGTATTTCAACGCAATTTGAGCCGTTTCAAGAATTTCAGCAGACAAATTCGGACGATCCACATCAATCTCGGTCAAATCGCTATATCCGAGTTGCGGACGGCGAATAAGGTCAGCGAGTTTCACACCCGTATTAACAACGGTTGTAACCTTGTCGGACAGAATGCGATTAAGTTCGTCACTCGGTGAGAAGAAGGTAGTTTCTGCACGTTCCATCTCGGCCTTAATTTGTGCCTGACGAGTGAGAAATTTCTCATAATCCTTTTCGCTGATAAGACCTAACGAGTGACCGATTTCCATAAGACGTTCATCAGCGTTATCATGACGCAAAAGCATACGATATTCCGAACGGGAAGTCATCATTCGATACGGTTCGTTGCAACCTTTTGTAACAAGATCGTCAATCAAAGTTCCAATGTAACTCGACTGACGAGAAAGTGTAAACTCCTCACGGCCTAAAACCTTGTGAGCGGCATTAACACCTGCAACAAAGCCTTGAACAGCAGCTTCTTCATAACCCGAAGAGCCGTTGAACTGACCTGCACCGTAAAGTCCCTCAATATCCTTGAATTCGAGAGTCGGACGCAGTCCTGTCGGGTCAACGCAGTCATATTCAATCGCATAAGCGGTACGCATAATCTGTACATTTTCGAGTCCTTCAATAGTGCGATACATTTCGATTTGCACATCTTCGGGGAGTGATGACGACATACCTTGAAGATACATTTCTTCAGTGTCCTCGCCACACGGCTCAATGAAAAGCTGATGCCGTTTTTTGTCTTTAAAACGCATAATTTTGTCTTCAATACTCGGGCAGTATCGAGGTCCAATACCCTCAATATCACCTGCATAAAGTGGCGAACGATGTATATTTTTAAGAATAACTTCCTTTGTCTTTTCATTAGTCCACGCAATGTGGCAAACAGTTTTGTTCTTGACTGAATTTTCTGTCGAGTAAGAGAACGGACAGGGTGGCTCGTCACCGTATTGAACTTCCAGCTTGCTGAAATCAATGCTCGAACGCAGTACACGAGCAGGAGTACCCGTTTTAAAACGGCGAAGCGGAACATTCAAACGCCTAATCGCATTTGAAAGTTCTGTTGCCGCAAATAATCCGTCAGGGCCACTCTCGTAGTGTGTGTCGCCAATGAAAACCTTGCCCCCAAGATAAGTACCCGTGCAAATAACAACAGTTTTCGTGCGATACATAGCACCCAAACGAGTGACAACCTCAAAACCACCGTCAATCTTGCGAATATCGGTAATTTCTGCTTGTTTTAAAAGCAGATTATCTTGTTGTTCCAAAGTCTTTTTCATTCGGTTAGCGTAACTTCTACGGTCAATCTGCGCACGAAGTGAATGTACCGCAGGGCCTTTACCACGGTTGAGCATTCTCGATTGAATAGACGTGTCATCAGCCGCACGTCCCATCTCGCCACCAAGAGCGTCAAGTTCACGAACGAGCTGACCTTTCGCAGTACCACCGATAGCGGGATTGCAAGGCAGATTGCCGACCGAATCGAGATTTATGGTAAAAATAATAGTGTTAGCACCAAGTCGGGCAGCAACCAAAGCCGCCTCGTTACCTGCGTGACCGGCACCAATGACCGCAACGTCAATGTCACCGACATAGTATTCCATTAAAAAACCAATCCTTTTAAACTAAAATTTATTTAAAAAATTGCATCAATCTTTGCTTGTAGTCAGTCGCCTCGTCATAAGTGGCGTGGTAGCCGTTTTCATAAATATATGACTCACAACCGAGTTTTTCAATAATTTCGAGTGAACCGTTAACACCCAAAACGTTGTCCTTTTTAGCACCTAATACCAAAACAGGGCATTTGATTTCCGAGAGCCTGTCATAAGCATTAAAATCAAACATTGACTCGACAAATATAGCAAATCTGTCGCACTCTTCTGCCGTTCCATTTTTCTCAATCAACGGCAATGCATCTTTAAGCGAGTCCAAAAACTCAGGCGAATACATTTTGAAAAAACAGTCGTGATTAAGTGCCTGAACATCGTGTAAATTAGCGAGTTCAAGCCAATTTCTCAAAGACTTGTCGGATAATTCGTTTGGTCTTGACATAGTTGAGCCAAGCACCAACTTTCCAACCAAGTCGGGATGATTGGCAGCGAGAAATTGCGAAATCATACCACCTTGCGATGCTCCGAAAACGTATGCATTTGAAATGCCGATCGAACGCATAGCAACTGCCGTATCGTCAGCCATTTGTTCAAGCGAGTAACCTTGTTGAACATTCTTTCGTCTGTCGAAAACAAAAACTGTGTAGTCCTCTGCAAAATCGCAGTAAGCGTCTGCAATAGCCTTTGCCGACAGAGTAATACTTTTAAGACTAATACCGGGAATCATAACGAAATATTTAGAACCACTGCCGAATTTAATGTAATCCATTTGAAAGCCGTTACATTCAGCAGTACCAATACTGTAATTCATATAAAAAACTCTTTTCCTAAAATCTAATAAAAATATTATACTACACTAATAGGTTAAAAGCAAGTTATAAAAAAGAAAAGTGACGGTGAAAACCGTCACTTTAAAATTAGATATTTGCAAAAACTTTCATCGCGCGTTTAACATCTTCACGCATAGCGTTTTCTGCGTCACGCAAAGCATCGTGCAGTTGGTCATATTGTTTGCCCGAAATAGCCGCTCCACCTGCTTTTGCCATATAGGTGTAGTAGTTGACCTTGCGAACACCACGGCTTACAACCTCACGATAATCCTTTTCACTAACACCGCTACCACCATGCATAACGATAGGAACGGAAACCATTGAATGAATTTTGGAAAGTCGCTCAAAATCGAGTTTCGGCTCATCTTTGTAGAAGCCGTGAGCCGTACCGAACGCACAAGCGAGAGCGTCAATGCCTGTTGCATTAACAAAACGAACGGCCGCATCGGGATTGGTGTAGATAGATGAATCGCCACCACCCGTACCCTCACGAGCACCCGTAGAGCCAATCTCTGCCTCAACCGAAGCATCGGTTTCTTTTGCCATTTCAACTGCCTTTATGGTGTTTTGAGTGTTTTCGTCTTCCGACAGAGCAGAGCCGTCATACATAACCGAGGTAAAACCGAGTTTGAGACCACGCTCAACGTAATCAAGATCTGTTCCGTGATCCAAATGAACGCAAACGGGAACGGAAGCATTTTTTGCGAGCATCAACATAATCGGAGCAATTTCGTTCATTTTGCAAAGTCCCATTTCCTCGTGAACTTGTGCGTGCATAACGATAACCGGCAAATTAAGTTCTTCTGTCGCACCGATAACGGCTTGAAGTGAAGTAAGGTTCGGTGTATTAAACGAACCGATTGCAATATTTTTTTGATTTGCAATTTCAAGAATTTCTTTTAAAGTAACAAGCATAATAAACCCTCTTTATCTTTCAGTAAATTCAAAAGTAACACCTGTAACAGCACTTTCATTCGGCTTCAAAAATTTGAGTTCACCGTTTTTGCGTAAAACGTCACGACCGTCTGCCGTGCAGTTACCTGGTTCAAGTCCCATAACATAGTCACGTTTGCCCATCATCTTCCATTGAATGAACTTCGGCAACTGCGACTTTTTATATTTCAAATTCACACCCTTGTTGATGTCGGGATTGTAAATTCCAATATTACATACATCGTTTTCATCTGCCACATCATAATAGTAGCAACACTCTTCATAATTTGACTGCGGAACTTCGCTTTCGAGAGCCGTATTCATATATTCTTCTGCGTGTTCGTTTCTCGAAACTGATGAGTTGTTTGGAATATTCAACACGCTGTTTTCACTCAAAAGAGGATAACCAATATTGCAGTGATAAAGAATCATATATGGACTGTCGCAATCCGACTTGTTGCAAACAGTATCGCAAACAGTAATCTCATTTTTCAAATATGAAAAAGTGTAAACACGCTTCATAACGAGTTTTCTGCCAAAGATTTGCTCGTCCGAAATAGTTAAATAAACTTTTATGTTATCGTCAGTTTCTTCAATGCCGTTCAAAACAGACGGAGTGTTCGAAATAGTGCCGTGGAGTGGCAAAACTTCGCCATCATCTGTGCAAGGATTACCAACCGCAGTCAGACCGCAAGTTGTGAAAAATCCTGCGGTAAATGACTTTAAGAAACCTGCACCGACATTGTCATAATACTTCGGTGAAACATAACCGCAAGGCGAAAAATAGCCCATATTGTCGCCTTTAAAAGTCACTCTCGACAAGTCGCCACAACGGTCGAGTGAAATCCACGCATCAAGTCCGAGTCCGTTTCGCACCTGTAAAAAGTGCATTCCGTCACCCTTGCCACGTTGCAAAACATATTCTTCTGCACCACGAACTTGAAGTGGTGAACCAACGTAATTGTACATCATCTCAACCCCTTTACTGCATCATACAAACCGCAGTAAGATTTGTATAGTTTATTATAAATCTCGTGTCTGTCGGCATTCGGCTCGTAAACCTTTCTCACATTTGCCATCTTTCCGACTGTGCTTTCAAGATTGTCGTAAATCCCAATCGCACAACCAGCCAAAGCCACAGTACCTGCCGCACCGATTTCCTTGCAACCGAGAGCAGTAAGACTAATTCCCGACACATCTGCCTTAATTTGCAACCAAACATCAGAAGTAGCACCGCCACCCGTTGCACGAATTTCGTGTATCTTTCCCGAAGCCTTTTCAAGCAACTCAAAATTGAGACGCATTTCGTAGGAAGTGCCTTCCATAAGAGCCTTGTAAATGTCGAATTTAGTGGTTTCGAGTGTAATGCCAACAAAAGCAGCCTTTGACTCCATATCCATATACGGGGTACAAGCACCTGCAAAATGAGGCAAAACCAATATTTCGCTCGGCTCTGTTTTGACAGAACTATCGAGCAACGCATACGCGTTTTTGCCTTCACGCAAAGCCTTTTCCGACTCACTTTCAAAGAAGTTATCTCTAAACCATTTAAGTGTCGCACCGCCTGTATATGAAAGCGCATAACACGCAAACTTGCCGTCAAGATACGGCACAACCGAGTAACCGCAGTCATAAAATTGTACGTCAGTCGGCAGATTATCCATAACAACGGGGATACATTCAACAGTACCCGTGCCGTCCATAGCAGAACCACAGTCGAACACACCCGAACCAATCATACCCGCAACCTGGTCGTGACAACCGTTTACAACGGCAAATTTGTAGTCGATATTGAGTTCGGTCATAACGCTATCGGTAATATCACCTGCAATAGTACCTGCTAAAACGGGTTTCGACATCATTGCCATATCAATTTCGGCTTTGTCGAAAACTTCGTCAATCCAGGTCTTTTTGACAACATCAAAAGCACCTGTACGAGCGGCAAGCGAGTAGTCAATTTGAGCAACACCTGTTAGTGTATAGACAATAAAATCTTCACCGAGCAAAATGCGTTTCGCCTTTTTGAAGTTGTCATTGTGACGAGCGAGCCACATAATCTTGTAAATGCTATACATCGAATGTGGCTTCACACCTGTAAGTTTCGTCAACTTCTCTTCGCCAATCACTTCGCACAAACTCAAACGCTCGTCCTCGCCTCTCGGGTCGGTGTAGAGCATTGAGCGACAGAGAATATTGTCGTTCTCGTCAAGCAAAGCGAAAGTTTCGCCAAAACTTGTAACACCGAGAGCGTCAATATGATATTCGCTTGTCGCACGAGCCAAAAGTCGCATAACACCCGACTTCACAACTGCAAAGTCGATTTCGTGTTGACCACCCGAGCGAACAACATCGTATTCCTCGTAGTAGGTCTGGCACAAGTTGGCATTCTCGTCATAAACCGCAATTTTACAACCTGTTGTGCCAATATCAAGTCCTGCAGAAAA
>CADBMQ010000219.1 GCA_902795765.1 Oscillospiraceae bacterium
GAAACCTTTATACCTCCTGCCGTTGAGCCTGCACAACCACCGATAAACATCAGCACGAGCAAAATTGATTTTGATAATGTGGGCCAGTCGGCAAAGTCTGCCGTTGCGTAACCCGTCGTCGTGATGATTGACGAAACCTGAAAACTCGACAAACGAATTGACTCGGAGAAACTTTGGTAAATCGGGTAGATATTGAGTGTGATAAGACCGATTGAAACGAGTACAATCGCTAAATAGCACCACATTTCTCCACTCTTCAAGACCGACTTGAATCTGCGAATAAGCAACAGATAAAACAGGTTGAAATTCATTCCGAACAGGAGCATAAAAATCGTGATAACCCATTGGCAGTAGTGCGAATAGTGACCAATACTTGCCGACTTGATGCCGAAACCGCCCGTACCTGCCGTGCCGAACGAATGAACAAGGCTATCAAACAACGGCATACCGCCACACAAAAGGAAGATGACCTCGATTGCAGTCATCACGATATAGATGAGATACAAAATTTTTGCAGTATCCTTGATTTTCGGAACAAGTTTTCCGAAAGTCGGACCCGGTACTTCGGCACGCAGAATGTGAATTGTTCGGTCGGACGACTGCATAACCGCCATAATGAACACAAGCACACCCATACCGCCAATCCAGTGGGTAAAGCTACGCCAAAAAAGCATACCGTGCGACATCTGTTCGACATCACGCACAATCGACGCACCTGTTGTTGTGAAACCGCTGACAGTTTCAAAGAACGCATCAACATAGTGTGGAATTTCGCCCGAAATCACAAACGTCAACGCACCGACAGCCGACATCGCAAGCCAAGCGAGTGCAACGATTGCGAAACCCTCTTTTGCGTAAATCACTCGGTTTTTCGGGCGTGAAATCAATGTCAAGCCAAAACCGACCACAAGCGAAATGCCAATCGTTATGAGAAAAGCGAAAACACATTTCTCGCCGTAAATCAACGAAACAATCAATGGTAAAACGAGCAAAGCCGCTTGAAGGCGAACAATTTTGCCGACCATATTGAAAACCATTTTACGATTCATAAACTAAACATTCCCTCGATAAATTATCATTTAATTATATCGGACAGGTCTTTCAAACCATGTTCGCTTGTTATGACAACAACCCTGTCACCTGCAAGGATAACATCGTCACCAGCAGGGATAATTGTCTTTCTGCCACGAATTATACCACCTATAAGAATGCCCGAACGCAGACGCAGATCACGAAGCGGTATACCCGTATGTTTCCATTCGGGACGCACGTTGAATTCAAGTGCCTCTGCCTTACCGCCCATCAACTTGTAAAGCGTTTCGACATTACTTCCAAGCGAATTTTGAAGCGCACGAGCGTAACTCAAAAGCACATTTGAAGTTGTTTCTTTCGGAGAAACAACGCTATCAAGTCCGAGATTTTGTGCGAGCGGGAACAACTCGTTTCGATTGACTTTCGGAATGACTTTCGGGGTATTATATGATGCCGCAAACATCGAAATCAGAACATTTTCTTCGTCCATACCCGTCAAAGCAACGAAAGCATCCATCGATTCAAGCCCCTCTTCAAGAAGAAGCTCCTGCTTAGCACCATCTCCGTTGATTATAACCGCTTTCGGAAGCAAGTCGCAGAGTTCGTGACAACGTTCACGATCTTTTTCGATAATCTTAACCGAGTTACCCGCCGCCAAAAGCTTCTTCGCAAGGTAATAAGCCGTTTTGCTTCCGCCCATAATCATAATCGAACGAGCCTGTTTTTTAAGCAAGCCGACCGATTTCAAAAGCTTCTGCATTTCGGCAGGGGAAGCGGTCAAGCCGATTTTATCGCCACTTTGCAAAACGAAATTACCATCAGGGATATACATTTTATCGCCACGAAGCACCACGCAAATAAGAAAGTTCGCTTTATGCTTTTGGCGAATTTCATTGAGCTTCATTCCTGCAAGTTGACTGTCTTCGCTAAGCTTCAACTCAATCAACTCGAAGTTTCTGCGAGAAAAAGTTTCTATTTTAACCGCACTCGGAAATTTCAAAATATTGAAAAGGTCCTGTGCCGCAAGTTGTTCGGGATTAACAATCATCGAAATGTCGAGTTGCTGACGCATAAAGCTGACACCCGACTCCGAAAATTCAGGGTTTCTCACACGGGCGATAGTGTGTTTCGCACCCATTTTACGAGCGATAAAACAACTAACCATATTGAGTTCGTCCGAACCTGTCACCGCAACGAAAAGGTTTGCCTTTTCGACACCCGCCTCTTCAAGAACCTCGCAGTTCGCACCGTTACCGCAAACGCCCATTACATCATAAATATTGTTGATGTCACTTACAACAGCTGACGAATCATCAATAGCTACAACATTGTGACCTTCCTCAGCAAGGCTTGCTATGATATTTGTGCCGATTTTTCCGCAACCGACTACAATAACATTCATAACTCAAAATCCTCCCAAGACTATATTACAAATTACATTATATTTTACCATATTATTTTGATTTTTTCAACCCTAAAAAAGAGCCAATATTTTACTGAATTTAGTGTTTTTATTACTATTGAAAATTTGTCGAATTAGTAGTATAATTCAAGTGTAGTAAACTACAAGGGGAGTATAAAAATGGATAAGTATTTAATTATTGTCAATGACAAGGCGAACAACAGTCAGGCTTTCAAATCTGCAAAAGCACTTGATACTTTGCTCTCAAACAGTGAACGCAAATACATAGACGCTGAAAACATAAACTACAATGAAATACTTAACGAAACAGACGCTGAAATTCGCATTGTTATCGCAGGTGGCGATGGCACACTCAATCGCTTTATCAACACAGTTGACACCAACCACTTAACTCGTGATATTTACTACTACCCAGCCGGTAGTGGTAACGATTTCGCTCGTGATGTTGGTAAAAGCCGAGAAGATCCGCCATTTGTTATAAACGAATATATTAAAGATTTGCCGACAGTTACAGTCAACGGTCAAACAAGTAAATTTTTAAACGGCATAGGCTACGGAATCGACGGCTACTGCTGTGAGATTGGCGACAAGATTCGTGCAGCTTCCGACAAACCTGTAAACTATACCGCAATCGCCATAAAAGGCTTGCTCGGCGGATTTACTCCGACAAATGCGACTGTGACTGTGGACGGCAAGAAATATAAATTTGCAAAAACGTGGCTTGCTCCGACTATGAACGGCAGATATTTCGGTGGTGGCATTATGCCGACACCAAATCAAGACCGTCTGAACCCCGACCGCTATGTTTCTATCGCAATTATGCAGGGCATCGGCAGATTTAACGCACTTCGCATTTTCCCGTCTATGTTCAAAGGCGAACACATCAAATATAAAAAAGTTATCCACATTCGCAAAGCTTTCGATGTGAAAGTTCAATTCGACCGCCCGACTGCTTTGCAGATTGACGGAGAAACTGTGCTTAATGTTTTGGAATACTCGGTTTCGAGTTGCAAAACTGCAAAAACTATTCAAACGGATACTAAATCCTTTGTTAAAGGATGATTTTATATGCAAATTTTAAGTAAATCCGCTTATGAAGAACAACTCGCTAAAACCCGTGACAAGCGTATGGCTTGGTGGCGTGACGCACGCTTCGGTATGTTTGTCCACTTCGGTCTTTTCTCTCTCATTGGCAGAAATGAGTGGGTACAGGCTTGGGAGGGTATTCCACCCGAAGAGTACGCACTTTTAGCAGATAAATTCTGCCCAAAAGAGGGCGCTCCGAGAGAGTAGGTCAAGCTCGCTAAGTCGGCAGGTATGAAGTATGTTGTTATGACAACTCGCCACCACGAGGGCTTCTCACTTTGGAACTCAAAGGTGAACGAGTTTAACAGCGTAAACTACGGTCCGCATCGTGACATCGTTCGTGAATTTGTAGACGCTTGCCACGAAGAGGATATGAAAATCGACTTTTACAGCAGTCTTATGGATTGGCACAACGAGGACGGCTGGCGTGCTGCAACCGATTCGGAGGCTCGCCGTCGTTTCAACGAGTACATCTACGAGCTAAACCGTGAATTGCTTATAAATTACGGCAAAATCGACATTCTTTGGTATGATATGGCGAACCCGATGGAAAGCTACGAGGGTTGGAACTCGCTCGAAATGAATCAGCGTCTGCGTGAGCTACAACCCGACATCATCATCAACAACCGCTCTCGTCTTGACGAGGATTTCGGCACTCCCGAGGGTGCAATCCTTGCTCGTGATGGCGACTGGGAGGCTTGTATGACATTCAACAACATCAGTTGGTGCTACTCCGACCCCGAACAGATTAAAGCATACAGTTACACTCCACAACAGATTATCCATATGTTAAGCCGTTGTGCGACAAACAAAGGCAACTTGCTTTTGAACATCGGTCCCGAGCCTGACGGAAGTGTTCCGAAAGAGGCTATCGAGCCACTCAAAGCAGTTGGCAGATGGATGAAAGCGAACGAAAGAGCCGTTTACAGCGGACTTGTTGACTGCGGTAACAACACCGCAGGTGGTAACGGCGTTTGCAGTGTTAATTGCAACGGAAAAAGCGTGTTCCTTTGGAATTTCCTGTGGCCGACTGACGGCAAAATGGGTATCGGCGGATATATGAACTCGCCGAAAACCGTCCGCTATGTGCATAACGGAGAGCCGATTGAGTTCGAGCATAAGGGACATCGTGTCATTTTGAAAAACCTGCCGAAAAAGAGCCCTGCTCCCGAGCTTGGCATTGCAGTTATCGAAATGGAATTCGAGGAAAAACCCGAATATTGCTTCTGCTCGTACTATCCGCAGTTCAATGGCGGTCGAGTTTTCATCGA
>CADBMQ010000220.1 GCA_902795765.1 Oscillospiraceae bacterium
GATTTAGCGAACGAACTTCAAATCGGCAGAACTCGTTTGTACGATGCTTTTTCGGCAGAGTGCGATGTGAGTGTTGGTCAGTATATTCGACGTCGCAGAATGCACTATGCGAAAAAACTAATCTCAACAACCGATACCCCGATAACTCAAATAGCCGAGCAGATGGGATTTAATGACTACAACTATTTCGGCAAGGCGTTCAAAAAGCATTATGGAGTTTCTCCAAAATCGTTTAGAGATAAAGAATAAAATAAAAAAGGTGTTGCAAATTGCAACACCTTTTATCGTTTAATTATAAGTTTAGAACTCACGACCGATAACTTCGCCGAGTTTTTTGTAAATACTGTCAGCCGGAACATAACCACGAACCATCGACAACGGGTAAACGCTTGTGTTTCTACCAACAATGCTACCCGGATTTAAAACAGTACCGCAACCAATCTCAACGTGATCGCCGAGAATAGCACCGAATTTTTTGAAACCGGTATCAACCTTGCCGTTGTCAGTTTTAACAGTAACAGGAGTTTTGTCGCTTTTAACGTTAGAAGTAATCGAACCTGCACCCATGTGTGACTTAAATCCGAGAATAGAGTCGCCAACATAGTTGTAGTGAGGAACTTGAACGTTGTCGAAGAGAACTACGTTTTTAAGTTCTGTGGAATTACCAACCACGCAGTTTTTACCAACGATTGCACTGCCACGAATGAAAGCACAATGGCGAACTTCCGCACCTGCATCAATAATACAGGGAGCGGCAATATATGCACTCGGCATAACAGTAGCGTCCTTGTGAACAAAAACACCTTCGCTGATTTCTTTGAAATCGTCGGACAAAGTTTTTTGCAATTCAATAATAAAATCCTTGATTTTCGGGAGAGCCTCATAAGGATACTCAATGCCGTCAAACAAATCCTTTGCAATGGTTTTGTCCAAATCGAGTAAATTTTTAACCTTTAAATTTTCCATAAAATATACCATCCTTTTTTGTGAATACAAAGGGTCTATAATCATTTTATATCAAAAATGACAAAAAATCAAGAATTTTAAAGATTTCTATTTAAAAATGTGAGAAAATGTTGTATAATAACATAAAGATAAGAGTACGGAGGTTTAAAAAATGGAGCAGAAAGTTAAGGTAAGCGTTGCAGGAGTGGACCTAATTCTCGATACCAACGAAGAACCGCAGTATATCCAACAGATAGCAGACGAGGTAAATTCTCGCATTCGTGAGTTGACAAAAGGCAGTACCTATATTTCAACAACAATGGCAAGTGTAATAACTGCGTTGGAGTATTGCGATAATCAAAAGAAAAACTTTCGTGAAATAAGCGAAGTTCAGTCGAAAGTGAAAGAACTTGAAGACGAGATTTCGTCGTTGCGCTTGGAGGCGGACGAGGCTCGTCGTGAAATCGACCGAATAAACACCGAAAATCAAACTTTAAGAGCGAAAATTGCACGTCAATGAATAGTGAGATTTTAGCACCGGCAGGCTCTCCCGAGATGCTCAAAGCATCGGTTAGAGCAGGTGCAGACGCAGTTTATTTTGGCATCGGCAAGTTCAATGCTCGTCGAAATGCCGAAAATTTCACACCCGAAAATATCGGGGAATATGTAGAATATTGTCATCGTTTCAATGTTAAAACATACTTGACGCTTAATACGTTAGTGTCAGATGTGGAGTTTGAAAAAGCATTGGAAATAGCAAAAGTTGCGAACGAAGTCGGAATAGATGCGGTGCTTGTCCAGGATATGGGGCTTGTCACTCTCCTTAAAAAGCACTATCCCGACCTACCTCTTCACGCATCAACGCAAATGGCAGTACATAATGTATCGGGTCTTGAATTTTTGTCAAGACTCGGTTTTTCTCGTGTGGTACTCGCACGAGAAAATTCAAAAGAAGAGATAAAAGCAATCTGCGACAGGGCAAAACAACTTGGAGTCGAAATCGAAGTTTTCGTCCAAGGCGCACTTTGTATGTGCGTGTCAGGGCAATGCCTGATGTCAGCATCACTCGGTGGCAGATCTGGCAATCGTGGCTTGTGCGCAGGAAC
>CADBMQ010000221.1 GCA_902795765.1 Oscillospiraceae bacterium
AAGGAAGTATTTTTTTTTTTTTTTTTCTCAAAACTTGCTGCCCTTATTCTTAAACCTGGCCTTAAAGGTTTGAAAAAGAAACTTGACTATTCTGAATATGGTGGAGCACCATTTTTGGGTGTCAAAAAACCTGTAATTAAAACTCACGGAAGCGCTAATGCGAAGGCAATTAAGTTTGCAGTTATGCAGGCAAATGACTTTGCGAAGAGCAATTTTGAAGAAACAGTTAGTAAGTTTATGAACGATAACAAAGCAGAAAATAAAGAGGAAGAATAATGGAAAAACTTGAAAAAAATCTGCAATATACATTTAAAGATAAATCGTTGCTTGCAAATGCTTTAAGCCATTCGTCTTATGCAAATGAGTCGGGGGAAGGCATTAGCAGTAACGAACGCTTGGAATTTTTGGGAGATAGTGTTTTGTCGCTTGTTGTATCTGACTATTTGTATAAACACTATGATACTCCCGAAGGAGAACTAACAAAACTTCGTGCCGCTCTCGTTTGCGAAGCATCTCTTTATGACTTTGCAAAGCAGCTTGAACTCAGCGAGTTTATTTTGCTTGGTAAAGGAGAACGCAACTATAAAGGTGGCGAACGTCCGTCAATACTTGCAGACGCTTTCGAGGCAGTTTTAGCGGCTATTTATTTGGATGGTGGTATTGAACCTGCACGCAAACTTGTTTTGCGATTTGTAAAGGAAGATTTGTTGCATACAGAAAAAATCTCTTTTAAAGATTACAAAACAAAATTGCAAGAGGTTATCCAAAAAAATCCCGAAGAAAAACTTGAATATGTTCTTATTAAAGAGAGCGGTCCTGACCATGATAAAGAGTTTACTGTTGAAATTCGATTGAATTCTAACGTAATCGGTAGTGGTGTAGGACGTTCGAAGAAAAGTGCAGAACAGGCAGCAGCTTGTGAAGCATTGCAACTTATGGGACTATGAGCCACTCAAATATAGCACTTTTTGTACCGCATATAGGTTGTCCTTGCAGATGTAGTTTTTGCGATCAGCATAGTATCACAATGCACGCAAAATCACCATCTGAAAATGATGTTCATAATGCGGTGAATAACGCATTACAGTCGAAAAACTACAATCCAAATGAAGGACAAATAGCCTTTTTTGGTGGTAGTTTTACTGCTATAAATCGTGACTATATGTTGAGTTTGCTGAAATCTGCCAAAGAGCATATAGATAATGGCGATGCGAAAGGAATTCGTATTTCAACTCGTCCCGACTGCATAGATCGTGAGATTTTAGATATACTCAAAAAACATTCTGTAACATCAATCGAACTTGGCGCACAATCTATGAGTGATAATGTGCTGAAACTCAATCAAAGAGGACATTCGTCCGATGATGTACGAAATGCGTGTAAACTCATTCACGAGTATGATATAGAACTCGGCTTGCAGATGATGACAGGACTTTACGGCGATGATGACGATAATGCAATTTATACTGCAAATGAACTTATAAAACTGTCACCAAAAACAGCAAGAATATATCCGACTGTTGTGTTCAAAAACACAATGCTTGATAAATTGAGATTAAGCGGAGAATATATACCGCAAACTGTTGAAAATGCAGTAAAACTTGGTGCAAAACTGATACCTATGTTTGAAGAAAACGATATAGATGTCATCAGATTTGGTTTGCACGAGGCAGACGAGTGTAATATAACAGGTGGTGCCTGGCACCCTGCGATTGCTCAACTTGTTCAGTCGGAAATTATCAGAGAAAATGTTATAAAACAGTTGACTAATCTAAAAAAAGGTGAGTATGAAATAGGTTGCTCTCCGAAAAAAATATCCGACTTTATAGGACAAAAGAGAGCGAATATTAAGTATTTCGAGTTGCAAGGCTATAAATGTATAGTAAAAGCCAATGCAAATTTAAAAGGCAGACAATTCACAATAAATGAGAGGAAACATTAAAAGTGAAGTTAAAATCAGTAGAAATTCAGGGTTTTAAATCGTTTCCGGATAAAACCCGTTTAACTTTTGAAAAAGATATTACTGCCGTTATCGGCCCAAATGGTAATGGTAAAAGTAACATTTCAGATTCAATTCGTTGGGTTCTCGGCGAACAGTCGAGTAAAACTTTGCGTGGTCAGAAAATGGAAGATATTATTTTCAATGGTACAGCAAAACGCCGTCCGTTAGGCTTTGCAGAAGTATCGTTGACTCTTGATAACTCCGACCGTACATTGAATTTTGATAATGATACAGTAACAGTAACCCGTAGATACTATCGTTCGGGTGAAAGTGAGTATAAAATCAATAATGCGTCCGTTCGTTTGAAAGATATCAACGAACTTTTTATGGATACAGGCCTTGGTCGTGACGGCTATTCGATGATTGGTCAGGGTAGAATTGATGAGATTGTAAACTCACGTTCTAATGACCGCCGTGAAATTTTCGAAGAAGCGTCGGGTATTTCAAAATATCGTTATAGAAAAACAGAGGCAGAGCGTAAACTTGCAAAAGCAGAAGATAATCTTGTTCGATTGCGTGACATTTTTGCCGAGCTTGAAAGCCGAGTAGGACCGCTTGAAGAACAAAGCAAAAAGGCACAAGCGTTTTTGGAATATTCGGAAGAAAAGCGTTCACTTGAAATAGGACTTTGGCTTAAAACTATTGCAAATTCAAAGGATTTACTTCGTGAGCAAGAACATAAAATTTCTCTTGCAACTGCTCAGTACGAAGACATAACAAAGCAACTTGCAAATATTGAGGCGAAATCCGAAATAAATATGCAAGATAGTCGAACAATAACTGCACGACTTGATGAAATTCGTCGTGAGCGCTCAACAGCAGAAGAGGAGTCGTCTAAAATTACTGGTGACATTGCCGTATATGAAAATACAGTAACTTTAAATCTCCAAACAGTTGATATGCTCAAAGCAGATATTTTGCGTTGTACAGAAGATGACGGCAAATCACAAGAGAAGATTAAAGAGAGCGAAAATCATATAACTGCCATCGAGAAAGAGAAAGATGTACTCAATTCAAAGCGTAGCGAAGTAATCGAGAAAATGAATTCACTCGCAAATGATACAGGTAGTTTCTCCGAACAAATTGAGCAGAAAAACAGAGAACTCACAAGAATTTCACTTGATATATCTAATTCTCGTGTCGCACTCGCAAAGGCTCAAACCACAGGTGATGAAGCAAAAGCGAGAATGGATGAAATAGATAATACATTATCGGAACTTGAAAAAATCATCGCAGAAAGCGAAATTGAACTCAAAAAACTTTCAGTTGACATTTTGGACGTTGATGAGAAAATTACACAGGCAAAAAATGTTTCTGATGGCAACGAGTTAATGCTCACAACACGAAAAGAAAAAGCAGATAAATTATCGACAAAACTTTACGAATGTGAAAGCAATATAAAAGAATATGAACGCCGTGCACAGATTTTGACCGACTTGGAACGCAATATGGACGGTTTTTCCTATGCCGTAAAGAGCGTAACTACCGAGCAAAAGCGAGGTACATTAAAGGGAATTCACGGACCTGTTTCACGTCTTATCAAGGTTGATGATAAATATGCAACCGCAATCGAAACTGCATTAGGTGCGTCTATGCAAAACATTGTTGTAGATGACGAAAATTGTGCGAAACGTGCCATCTACCACTTGAAAAACACAAAAGGCGGACGTGCAACATTCTTACCTTTAACTTCGGTTAAAGCAAATTTGTTGCGTGAGAGTGGTCTTGAAGATGAGTTTGGGTTTATCGGTTATGCAAATAAACTTGTTTCATTTGATAAACAATACACCGAGGTTATAAACTCGCTTTTGTGCAGAACAGTTGTTTGTGAAGATATGGATACTGCCGTAACAATGGCTCGCAATCATTCATATCGCTTTCGTATTGTGACTCTTGACGGCCAGGTTGTTAATGCAGGTGGCTCAATGACAGGTGGTTCGCATGTCAAAGGTGCAGGACTTCTTAGCAGATCATCTGAAATTGATAAGTTGAAGAGTAAAGCGGCAACCTTGCAAAAAGAGTACGATGAAGATAGCCAAAAATTAAGCGAACTTAATGCACAAATTGCAAAACTTGAAACGCAGTCTTCAATTGCTCGTGAAGAGATGAATACTTATACGCAGGATAAAATTCGATTACAAGCAGAAGACCGCCGAGTTAGTGAGCAATGTGAGAATGCTCGTAAAAGAGTTAATGAACTAAATAGAGCAAAAGATGATTATACAAAGCGTGGTCAAGATAACCAAAATACTGTTAGCGAATCACTCTCTGCAATCGCAGAAAACGAGCGTAAAAAAGGCGAACTTGAAAAGGCTATTGAAGAACTTTCGGGTGGCAGAGATGAAGTCGCAAAGCAAAGAGAAATGCTTAGTGAGCAAATTTCCGAACTTGGAATGAAACTTATCGAAGCCGATAAAAATATCGGTGTAGAAAGAAGTGTCATCGAGCAATGTAAATTGAGTAATGATGACCGTGAGCAACGTGTAAAAAATCTCAACGAGCAGATAGATAATTACTTAAAAGAAAATGATGATATCGCTCATAAAATGGAGCAATTACGTATTTTGATGAGCGGATTTACCGCAAAATTCACAAGTACAGATAAACAAATTTCCGAACTCGAAGAACGCAGAAACGAGTTGGAACAAAGCGTCTATACTTTGCGTGCAAAAGAGAAAGAATTGAGCGGACAAAAGGAATATGCAGGTTCGGAACTCGCTCGATTGAACACAAAAAAAGAAACGATGGAGAAAGAGTACGATACCATCATCGGAAAGTTGTTTGACGAGTATGAATTGACAATCGACCAAGCGAAATCACTTGGAATTGATATTGAAGACGAAAAAACTGCGAATAAGCGTTTAACAGAATTGCGTTCAAAAATTCGTTCGCTTGGTAGTGTAAATCTTTCTGCAATCGAAGAATATAAAGAAGTTGCAGAACGTTATGAATTTATGCGTGAGCAAATTGGTGATATTGAAACATCAAAGGCTCAACTCACAAAACTTATCAGCGGACTTACAGGGCAGATGAAAGAAACATTCAGCCGTCAGTTTGCAATAATAAATACACATTTCACAACAGTATTCAAAGAATTGTTCGGTGGTGGCACAGCAAGTTTAACACTTGCTGATCCCGAAAATGTTCTTGAATCTGACATTGACATCAATGTACAACCACCCGGAAAGAGCATTTCGATAATTGAGCAGTTGTCGGGTGGCGAAAAGGCACTTATTGCCGTAGCAATCTACTTCGCTATTATGAAGGTAAATGCACCGCCATTCTGCTTGCTTGACGAGGTAGAAGCGGCACTTGATGAGGTCAATGTTGATAGATTTGCACAGTATCTGCGTAGAATGAGTGATGCAACACAGTTTATTGTAATCACTCACCGTCGTGGTACAATGGAAGAAGCAGATGTGCTTTATGGCGTAACAATGCAAGAGGCAGGTGTTTCAAAACTCTTGTCGATTGATGTTTCGCAGATAGAAAAAACACTTGAAGGTAAATAAATAGGAGTTTTTGTATGGGACTTTTTAGTAAAATCAGTAACGGAATGAAAAAGACAAGAGATGCTTTTTCAGGAGCTGTAAACAATATTTTTGCATCATTTACAAAAGTTGATGATGAGTTTTTTGAAGAACTTGAAGAAATTCTTGTGCTTGCAGATACAGGTGTTCCGACAGCAGAAAGAATTTGTGCTAAACTTCGTGACAGAGTAAAGCACGAACGTGTGACAGACCCTGATACAATAAAGCAAATGCTTGGTGAAGTTATTGCGGAAACACTTGAAATGGACAACTCACTTAACATTTCAACAAAGCCTTCACTTATTATGATGATAGGTGTTAATGGTGTTTGTAAAACCACCGCAATCGGTAAGTTGGCAAAGAAATTTAAAGACGAAGGCAAATCTGTTGTACTTGGTGCGGCAGATACATTTCGTGCAGCTGCGGCAGAGCAGCTTACAGTATGGGCAGATAGAGTTGGCGTCCCGATTGTAAAACACGGTGAGGGAGCAGATCCTGCGGCAGTAGTGTTTGATACAATTTCTTCTGCTAAAAGTCGTGGTAGCGATATAATCATTATTGATACAGCAGGTAGACTTCATAATAAGAAAAATCTTATGGATGAGCTTGCGAAGATAAATCGTGTCGCAAGAAGGGAATTGCCGGACGCAGATATCGAAGTTCTTTTGGTGCTTGATGCAACAACAGGACAGAATGCAGTTAATCAAGCGAAGAACTTTAAAGAAGCGGCAGAAATCACAGGAATTATTCTAACAAAACTTGACGGCACAGCAAAAGGCGGAGTTGTTTTGGCAATTCACGATGAATTGAATGTACCTGTTAAGTTTATTGGTGTTGGCGAGCAAGCAGATGATTTGCAAGATTTCTTGCCTTCTGAATTTGCAAAAGCAATGATTGATTTATATGGTGATAATAATGACTAATTTTGTTTTAGCGAGCAAAAATGCACACAAGATTGCAGAAATGCAAAGAATACTTGAACCTATGGGTATAAAAGTTTTATCTGAACGTGACGGTAGCATTTCAATTCCCGAGGTTGAGGAAAATGGTAAGGATTTTTCCGAAAATGCTAAAATTAAGGCAGTCTCTGCCATGAGTGCGACAGGTATGCCGTCAATAGGTGATGATAGCGGTCTTTGTGTTGACGCACTTGATGGCGCACCTGGTATTTATTCGGCTCGTTACTCGGGTGACCACGATGACAAAGCGAACAACAGTAAATTGTTGTTTGAGTTGTCGGGTGTTCCATCTGAAAAGAGAACAGCACGATTTAAATGCAGTATATGTTGCGCTTTCCCGAACGGTGATGTAATTACTGCCGAGGGTACTTGTGAGGGAAGTATCGGCTACGAACTTCGTGGCGAAAACGGATTTGG
>CADBMQ010000222.1 GCA_902795765.1 Oscillospiraceae bacterium
AAACCGCCACCGTGAACACGGAAAGCACCACGGTCACCAAGCAAACGCTCGGTAATACCAAGTGCAAGTGTCAAACCTTGCTCACTTGGAGCACTTGATGCGTATACATTCTGCAAATAAGCGAGTGACGAACGACCTGATTCGCTAACAGTTTTAAGGAAGCCGTCAAAATCGTTGTTTTTCAAGTAATCTTTCAATTTAACCGCACGTTCGTTGTCCTCGAAGAAGTGAATAGCACGGAGAATAGCACGATCGGAAACCTTGCGACGAAGCACAGCAATACTTCCGTAGAATTCGTCTGCATCAACGTCACGCAAAACTTCTTTGCCGAAGAAAGCAGCAACCTGTTTCATTTCCGAAGGAACAGCGGCATACTCGTCAGTAAGATCGGAGTGGCTTCCGCCTGTGTCAACTATACAAAGACTGTGACCGACTTTTGAAAAGTCAAATTCAACTTTTTCGATAATCGGCGATTCTGTATCCTTGAAGTCGATACCAACAAAACCGCTGACACTACAAGCCATCTGGTCGAGCAAACCGCACGGCTTACCGAAAAATACGTTTTCGGCATATTGCGAAACCTTTGCAACCTCAACAGGCGACATTTTGCCTTCGTTATAGAGGTTGTTAAGCAATGTGCAAATCATAACCTCAAAAGCAGCAGACGAAGAAAGTCCCGAACCTTTGAGAACGTTAGATGTTGTATAAGCGTCAAAACCACCAATTTTGTAACCGAGTTGATTGAAACGAGCGGCAACACCTCTGATAAGCGAGGGGGCGTGATCGGTTTCCTCTGGCTTTGGCTCTAATTCGCCGAGATCGATAACATCCATCGGATAGCCTTTTGACTTAACACGAATAATGCCGTTATCTGTTTTCTTAACGATAGCAATAATATCAAGGTCAATACCTGCACACAAAACACAACCGTGCTGATGGTCGGTGTGGTTACCACCGATTTCGGAACGACCGGGAGCAGAGAAAACACGAATATCTTCGCTATTTCCAAACAAAGCAACGAACTCGTCAACTGCTTCGCTGTATCTATATTGCATACCATTACTTTTTTTACCGTAAAGGTAATTGAAAGCGGGATTAAACTCCCCAGATGAAATAGCATCTTTAAGAGTTTTGCTATTGAACATATAAATAACCTCCGATTAAATAAGTTTATTAGTATCAACATCAGTGTTTTTCAAAAGCTCACGCAAATTTTGGTGAACCGACAAAAACTCCTGTAATTGTTTACGAACAGCAATCCACTTTTCGTTAGCCTGTTCTTCTGCTTCTTCAATGATACGCTCGGCTTCTTCTTTTGCTTTTGAAATCGAAACTTCTGTTTCAACACGAGATTTTTCAAGCATTTGCTTGATTTCTTCTTCGGCTTCCAAGCGCTCTGTTTTAAGATCTTTTTTTTGAGTTTCGGTAAGTTTTTTAACACGCTCAACATACATATCGGCAGATTTTTGAGCATTTTCAAAAATGTTGTTTATTTTCAAAACTTCCGATGCAATAGTGCCAGGCTCGGTTGCAACATTTTCTGATAATTTTATCTTTAAAATTTCAATTTCGAATTTCAAATCCGAGATATTTTTTTCACGTTCACAGATAACTGCGATAAGATCGGTACGAGACATACCTTTGTATTTTTTATCAACCATAAACAACAACCTTTCATTATATTTGCTATTTTAATTCGCTTAAATCATACGGAGTGTGCTGATATACAATAAAGTTTATCCAATTAGAGAACATAAGGCTCGCATGAGCACGCCAATTCATAATCGGCAATCTGCGAGGATCGTCATTCGGGAAATACTGGAACGGCTTTTGAGTGTCAAGACCGGCCGAAATATCACGGTCATACTCTCGAGCAAGTGTCAAACGGTCATATTCGCCGTGACCTGTAACGAAAAACTGTCTGCAACGGCGGTCAGCACACAAATGCACACCTGTTTCACCCGAATAAGCCAAGACATCAAGTCCCGCCTTGACAACATCTTCTTTTTCAACTCTGAAATATCTAGAATGTGGAGCATAAAAACTATCGTCAAATCCACGAAGCAACGGATGAGTTTTAATCAAAGTTTCCTGCTCAAAAACACCAAATGTTTTTTTATCAAAAATTCGTTTTTGAATGCCGTAGCGATGGTACAAACCTGCAATCGCACCCCAACAGATATGGAAAGTCGAGTAGACATTCTTGTCCGACCAATCCATAATTTCGCAAAGTTCTTTCCAATAAGCCACATCTTCAAACGGCATTGTTTCAACAGGCGCACCCGTGATAATAAGTCCGTCATATCTTTCGGAAGCGATTTCGTCGAAAGTTTTATAGAAAGAGCGGAGATGTTCGGGAGCGACATTCTTTGAAATATAAGTCGCAGTTTGAACAAACCCAACTTCAATTTGGAGCGGGGTATTACCGAGCAAACGCAAAAGCTGAGTTTCCGTCGCAATTTTAGTCGGCATAAGATTAAGAATTAAAATTTTAAGAGGACGAATATCCTGTTGAAGCGCACGAGTTTCCGTCATAACAAAAACATTCTCGTTTTCTAGCGTGCGAGTAGCAGGCAATGCATTTGGAATTTTAATTGGCATAATCGACCCCCCTTTTTTCATTTCTATATCATTATAACAAATAATAATTAAAAAGTAAATATTTTTTTGAAAGTATCTTTGTTATTCTTGACATTTTGGTGTGATTTGGTTATAATGATTTAATGTATTATATTATATTTTGATAGGAGTATGTTCAAATGGCTAAGGAAATAATGCTTACAGCGCAAGGTCTTAAAGAATTACAGGAGGAACTGGATTTCTTAAAAACCGAAAAACGTACTGAAATCGCAGAAAAAATTAAAGTAGCGCTTTCATTCGGCGACTTGTCGGAGAACAGCGAATATGATGAAGCCAAAAACGACCAGGCAAAACTTGAAGCGAGAATTGCAGAAGTTGAGTCAATGCTCAAAAATGCAAAGGTTGTTGAAGAAAATCAAATAGATAAAACTGTAATCAATATCGGTACAAAATTCGAGTTGCTTGATGTTGAACTCAAAGAAACTATGACATATCAGTTGGTAAGCTCGGCAGAGTCTGATCCGCTCAACGGCAAGCTTGCAGATGATTCGCCTGTTGGTAAGGCAGTATTTGGTCACAAATCCGGCGAAACAGTTATCGCTGAAACACCTAACGGTGAATTGAAATTCAAGATTAAGAAAATCCTTAAAAAGTAATATAAAGAGGAAGAGGTTTTTCAAATGGCAGAAAATAATAATGCTCCTGTAGAGCAGGAACTTAATGAAATTTTGAAGGTGCGTCGTGAAAAGTTGCAAGCACTTTGTGACGAAGGCAACGATCCGTTCCAAAAAACACTTTATGATTTTGATACCTACGCTGCTGATATTAAGGCGGATTTTGATAAATTTGACGGCAAAACTGTTAAAATCGCAGGTAGAATTATGAGCCGTCGTGTAATGGGTAAAGCAAGTTTTTATAATGTAGCAGATTCGACTTGCGGAATTCAGTTGTACATTCGTCGTGATGACGTTGGTGAAGACGTATATAAGGCTTTCAAAAAGTTTGATATCGGTGATATTGTCGGTGTTGAGGGCTTTGTATTCCAGACAAAGACAGGAGAAACATCAATCCATACCCAAAAGATTGAGCTTCTCGCAAAATCGCTTTTGCCGTTGCCCGAAAAGTTCCACGGACTTAAAGACAACGACTTGCGTTATCGTCAGAGATATGTAGATCTCATTATGAATCCCGAGGTTCGTGATGTTTTTGAAAAGCGTTCAATGATAATGAGGGAAATTCGTAATTATCTCGACTCAAAGGGATTTTTAGAGGTAGATACACCTATTCTTGTTCCTATTGAAATCGGTGCATCAGCTCGTCCGTTCAAAACACACCATAACACACTTGATATGGATATGTTCCTTCGTATCGAAACAGAGCTTTATCTTAAAAGACTCATTGTCGGCGGTATGCACAGAGTATACGAGGTAGGTCGTATTTTCCGTAATGAGGGTATGGATACAAAGCACAATCCAGAGTTTACAACTATCGAGCTTTATCAGGCATTCACCGACTATCAGGGTATGATGGATTTGGTTGAGGATTTAAACAAAATGCTTGTAAAAAAGGTATGCGGTAAAATGGTTATCGAGTATCAGGGCAAACAGATTGATATGGGCAACTGGGAACGCCTTACAATGGTAGAGGCAGTTAAGAAATATGCAGGTTGCGACTACTATGAGTGGGCAACTGATGAAGATGCTCGTGCTTGTGCAAAAGAAAAGCACGTTGAAGTTCCGGCAGACGCAACAAAGGGTACTGTTTTGGCAGAGCTTTTTGACGCTTATGTTGAGGAAAATCTCATTCAGCCAACATTCATCTATGACTATCCAGTTGAAATCAGTCCGCTTGCGAAACGCAAACCGAGCGAGCCTGAGTTCACCGAAAGATTTGAGTATTTTATCAATGCGACCGAGTTTGGCAACGCATTCTCAGAGCTTAACGACCCGATTGACCAAAAGGCAAGATTTGAGCGACAGGTTGAGGCAAGACGTTTGGCAGATCCGAACTGCACCGCAGAAGTTGACTACGATTTCGTAACTGCGCTTGAATATGGTATGCCACCAACAGGTGGACTTGGTTTCGGTATCGACCGCCTTGTAATGTTGCTGACAAACAGCGCTTCAATCCGTGACGTACTCTTGTTCCCGACAATGAAACCAATCGACTAATAAATTTTTAAGGGCTTTATAAATAAACAGTAAAGTCCTTATATTTTGCAAAACAATATGCTTATAAATTATAAAGCAGGAAGGCGATTATTATGAAAAAAGCAGTAACATTAATTCTCGCATTAGCAATGTGCATCTCACTTGCGAGTTGCGGTGGCGATAGTTCAAGCACCACCGAAACCACAACAAAATCCGCAGAAACCACAACAATGCAGTCGCAGACAACACAAAGTGAAACAGCTGTCACAACAACAGCAGACGATAAATTTGTGCTTGGCGAACTTGTTAAAGTTGACGAGAATAGCGACTTTGTAATCCGTTATTCAATACTTCGTGGCAACAAACATAACGAAGAAGAGCAAATTGACGGCGCATCAACCTTCGAGCTGAACGAGCATATCGCTTTTTATATCACATCAAATGCAAATGAGCTTTCCGCTTCTCCGAAACTTTACATTGTAAAGCATTCAACCGAGCATAAGGGCAGTTATTCAGAGGGAGAATACGCAGTATGCGAAAACCTTGCAGACCATAACTTATCAAATGGTGAATTTTCGTGTTATCTCAATCCTGATAGCAATAAAGCAGGACTTTATGATATTGTCTATACATATAATGATAAAGTTGTAGCATATCAGGTAATCGAACTCACACCTGAAAAATAAGTAGGAAAAAGAAATGCGTAAAAAAACAACTGTTATAATTTTTGTTGTGTTTTTTGTACTTGTGGTTGCGTTTATCTTCGGTAACTCATTCGTCAAAGGCTTTGATTCGTATAAAATAACCTGCAAAATAATCAACTTTTGTCTGTCAATAACCGACAAAATGGGCGACTTCGGAAAGTCGATTTCCGCTTGGTTCACAATAGTAAATGTGCGCAAAACGGCACATTTCATTGAGTACGCAATTCTCGGTATAATTTGCGTAGCATTTCGTGGTTCGAGAGAACCGATGACTTTAAATCGTGTAACGAGATTGCTCTTAATCGGCATTGGCGTACCTTTTTTAGATGAAACAATACAACTCTTTGTAAATAGAAGTTCTCTTGTATCTGATATGTGGATTGACCTGTTCGGATTTGCGACAGGAGCGATAATAACATCGTTATTTTTCCTGATAAAAAGGCGAAAAAGGGCAAAAAATAAATTATAATCCGTTTGTTTGGTAGCAAACGGATTTTTTGTTGAACTTATTTTTGATTTGTGTTATAATTATTCGGGAAAATTTATCGGAGGTTTTTAATATGGCAAGAAGCTCAAATCAAAAATTAAAACTTTTGTATCTATATCAGTTTCTTCTCGAAAAATCGGATGAAAAACACCCGGTTACGATAAATGAAATGATACAAGAGCTTGAAAGACACGGTGTAAAGGCGGAGCGAAAAAGTCTTTATGATGATATAGAATTGCTCCAAGTGTTCGGAGCGGATATATTAAGAGAAAAGCGCCGTCATACAGGGTATTATATCGCAACTCGTGATTTTGAGCTTGCCGAACTCAAATTGCTTGTCGATTTGGTTCAGTCGT
>CADBMQ010000223.1 GCA_902795765.1 Oscillospiraceae bacterium
GCGAAAAGAGGCGGAAAACAATGATTGAAATGAAAATGGCTGACGAGAGTTTGAAACAAAAACTTGGTGCAGAATTTGATGTTTATGTTTTATACAACGGCAATGAAATTATGGGATGGAGTGAGTTTGAAGCAACTTCTCCAAACGGAATTATCCATAAAATTGAATGTGACGATGCACTTTTAGTTGACGGATTGCTTCGCCAAACAATGTTCTATATGGCTCAAAAAATGTGTTTAATCGCTGAGCTTGATAAAGACCTTGCAGCTAAACTTCAAAATTTCCACTTTATTAAAGAAAATGAAATTGAAATAAAAATCTCTGAATTTTTCAGCAAAGGTTGTCACTAAAATTAAACTCCTATGGTAGTAAAAACTATCATAGGAGTTTTTGTTTATTCGTTTGCACAAAGTATTTCAACAACTGCGCCCGTTAGACTTCTATTCAATTCCAACGATACAACCGAATTGACTCTTTCAGCAGTTGTCTTACCGCTATAAAGTGCCTTATAATACAGTTGCTCACGCTCAAAAGTTCCATATTGTGCTTTATCTGTAATTTCAAATAAATGTTTTTCAATTTCGTTTTTAGGAAGTTCTCCATCTGTCAAAATCGAAATTTTCACATCGTCACCTTCGATAACCTCAAAGCTTTCAAGATAAGTTTTGTTTGTGAAATCATCAAAAGTGAATTTCAAAGTTTTTACCGCCGAACACTAAAAGCTCAATTGAAGACGGATTGTCTGTTCCGTTTTGATTTGTATCAGCACAAAGTGGAATAATAGATCCGATTTTAGCAAATACAGGCATTTCATCAAGAGTGCGATACACTTTTAATTCCCTGCCACCATCATAAATTCTGCCGTTAAAGAAATCGACAAATTTACCTTCTGGCAACCACAAAGGTGCTTCACCCATATTAGAAACATAGTCGCCCTTTTGGGTAATCGGAGAAATAATGAAATCATTGCCAAACAGATACTCATTCTTATATTTATCATTTCCATCCATATCGGGATATTTATGATAAAGTGGTCGAATAAGCGGAATTCCATCTTCTGTATTTCGGTACATCATTGTGAACAAATATGGTACAAGTTTATGACGCAGACGCAAAAATTTAGTGGCAACAGCCTCTGCATCTTTATTATACGTCCATGGCTCTTTATGACAAAACGGATTATCTGTACAATGAAGTCTATTTATTGGAGAGAATACACCGTACTGAACCCATCTTGCATACAACTCATCGTCTCGAATACCTTGATGATGTCCACCGATGTCATGACTCCACCAACTATAACCAACATTTGATGCAGTCGATGTAAAATATGGCTGAAAATCAAGTGTTTCCCAAGTTGTTGCGGAATCTCCCGAGAAGCCAACCTGATATCTATGAGAGCCTATTCCTGCATAGCGAGAGAATGTGAGCGGACGATTACCGTCTTTTGCAGAGTCAACATAATGGCAATGATTAAGCATCCAAAGAGTGTCGTATCCTTCGACTTTTGTATGCCCTGTTTGTTGCCAATCGAGCCACCAAAAATCAACTCCCTGCTTTTCCATAGGATTAAGCAAATATTCAAAATATGCTTCCATAAACTTACGATCAGATACATCAAATTCAATCTGTCGTTCTGTTTTAGGATCAATTCCGAGATGCTCTGCAAGTGTTTCGTAGGCATCTTCGTAGGCACGAATACCATCTTTTGGGTGCAAATTCAAAGAAGTTGTAAGCTTGTTTTCGTGCAAGCGTTTGAGAAAATCTTCAGGATCAGGGAAAAAATCCTTATTCCAAGTGAAACCTGTCCAACCGTTTCCATATTAACTGGATCGGGAGTATCAACAATGTGCCAATCCATATCTATTACGCCAACAGACAACGGAATTTGCTTTTCTTTGAATTTTGCCATAAGAGCAGAATACTCTTCATCCGTATATTTATGGTAACGACTCCACCAGTTGCCCAAAGCATATCTAGGCAAAAGTGGTGCAGGACCACTCAATTTATAAAAATCTTTAATACATTTTTCATAGTCACGACAATAACAGAAAACATATAAATCAACTCTATTAGAGTTTACAGGAGTTGGCCATCCGTCCTCGTTAAAAACGATTGTTTTACTATCGTCATAAACGGTTATGCCGCCCTCACTGATTGAGTTGTTTTTTGCGAGTAATCCGTTATCAAGCGGACATTCGCCATCTGTACCATCAAGAGTTCTGCAAGTGCCTTTTAGGTTGTAACTTTCAGGAATTTCATTTCCATAGCACCAATCAATACTTCCATTCACAATTACACGAAATCCATTTGGAGAAAGTTCTTTTTCATCGTAAATAATATGAATGTGCGTAGTTTTAATATGCAACATTTCGTCTTGATGATATATTTCAAATTCTGGTGTATCAAAATTACGATTTATCGCAAATCTTGTTGGTCTGTCTTCAAAATAGCCATTATCATCGTATTCAAGACGGAACAACTGACTTGTGAGCAAAGTTATGCGGTACTTTTCGCCTTTAATGATATTTTTAGGATTTGCTATTGAATTAAAATTGAAAATAGAATATCATAAATCGACATACGAAATCTCCTTTATATTCTAACATCTATTATGCCTTTGCAACTATGATAAAACTCGTTAAATTTGCCGTTATCAAGACTTTCACGAATATTTTCCATAAGTGTATTATAAAACCAAAGGTTATGGATAACTGCCAATCTCATTCCGAGCATTTCCCCACTCTTTAACAAGTGACGAACATAAGCTCTGCTGTGCTTTTGACAAGTTGGACAATTACAATTTTCGTCCAAAGGTGCAGAATCTGTAACATATTTAGCATTGTTAAGATTAAGAATACCTCTTGATGTA
>CADBMQ010000224.1 GCA_902795765.1 Oscillospiraceae bacterium
ACCTTTGACGAGCTTTTTGAAAGTGTAAAGCGACTTCCGTTCGAGCATTATATTTCAAGAAGAGATGCGTTTCCTGTTAAGGGATGGTCGCTCGAATCCAAACTCCATTCCATACCCGACATTCAAAAAATCACAAAGAAAGCGATAGTTGAACGACTTTCAAAATTCTATGGAATAAAGTGGTTTGAAGAAACTGGCGCAAAAAACCAAATTCAGTTCTCGATTTTAAAAGACCGAGTACGAATAATGATTGACACATCTGGCGAGGGACTTCACAAACGAGGTTGGAGAGCAAATGCAAACGCAGCCCCAATCAGAGAAACACTCGCAGCAGCAATGGCTTATGCTGCAAGAGTATATCCCGATTCTGTAATGTACGATCCGTTTTGCGGTTCAGGAACAATACTGATTGAGTCTGCTCAAATTGCACATAATATTTCACCGGGACTTCATCGTGGCTTCGCACTTGAAGGACTCGGTTGGGTTGACCAAGATGTTTTTGTCAACGAACGAGAGTCTGCTTTTGCCGATGTAAATCGTTGCCACGATTTTATTGCATACGCATCTGATATAGATAAACGAGCGCTCCGTCTTTGCTCGGAAAATGCGAAAAAGGCGGGTGTTGATTATAGCATCAAAACAATACACGCAGATGTATGTGACTTTGAAGTGAATGACGGCAAAGGCTTAATTATCACAAACCCGCCGTATGGCGAACGATTGCTTGATAAAGAATCTGCGCAAAAACTGTATAAAGTTATGGGCGAAAAATTCATTTCAAAACGAGGTTGGCGCTATTATATCATCACACCCGATGAACAGTTCGAGCAAATTTTCGGCAGACGTGCCGACAAACGACGCAAACTCTATAACGGTATGATAAAATGCCAAATGTATATGTATTTCAAAAACAAAGACTAAAATTTGTAGTTGACATTTAAATATGTATTCTGTGTTTCGTCTATTTCGCTTTCGCAGAAAAGATTGAAAGCATTGTCGAAATAGATGTTTTCTGTCGGTGGAATAAGCTCTGCAACAATACTTGAATGGCTAACAATCTCAACTTTTGCATAAATGTGGTCGCCGAATTTATCGTAAATTCGACCTGCACTATTTGTACCGTCAAAAACAGTGTGCAAACTGTTTGCAACATATCCGACAGTACCGATAAACGGCAAAACAACTTTTATGGCTTCACTATCGTGATTGTTGTCGTAATCTTTTTGAAGTCGAATAATTCTGCCGATTTTAAACGGCACTTTTCCGTAGTAGTGGTTAAGACCTGTTATGGTAACATATTTAAACATAATATCTCTCCTTCCTTGATCTACACTAATTATACGCAGTTGATAGTACCATTTTAAGCACACAAAAAACGCACGGATATTCCGTGCGTTTTTTAGCTGTTTTCAAACCATCTTTTAGCTTTTTCGGGTAGAAAGTAGTCACCGATTTTGTAATCAATCCCTGCTTTAATTGCTTGTGAAATTTGGTCTTTTCGCAAAATGCGATATAGTTTACCGTCTTTAACAAGCTTAGCACCCGTCTGATGAAATCTAAACGGCACATCTTTTTCAATACATTGCCGTCTTAAATTAAGCACCCAATCGTAGTTGCAAATTCGCGCGTCAACACCCGACTCTCCACCAACGGCAACTTCTTCGATTTGCTCACCAAGATAACGGGATAAGTCAACAGGACCGAGCAATGGTGAAACAGTTACCGTGCGATGTTTTATCGGAAGGGAATTGAAAATCGGCATACGATAGTCGGCACATCGTTGATTTTCAACGGTGCAACCGATAATCACATTGTCATATCCGTCTGCCCAGTCATCGGGCAAACATTTTTCGAGTCGGTCGATGCGTTTTGTGAAAAAGTAGAACATCAAATCCGAGCGAGTTTTAATCATATCCCAACATTCAGGTCGCCATTCGTCTGCGTCTTCGAGCAGAAAATCAGACGTAAAACAGGTCATAACCAACTTGCCCGACGGGATTTTATAACTCTTGTCACGTTTGCGTTTTATCGGCATATTAAAAGCACCCGTCTTTCTGCAAAGACTGCTTTCAACTGCCGAGCCGTACATCTCATCTTGTCGGTAAACGTAGCAATATTTGCAACCCTCGCTGATTTTGGTGCATCCGTGCCACGGATTCCAATCGGCGTAAATATAATGTTGAATAGTTATCACCTCTTGTGGTAAGTTTAGGAGAAAAAATGAGCAAAAAAGTCAAAGATTTAATAGTGATTTTCGGTGTCTATGTCTTGGCGTATGCGATAGGCATATTGCCGTGCTTCTATATCGAAAACACGATGCTTCGTTACTTCGTTTTTGATGTGGTTGCAACAGTTGTAACCTACATATTCTCGACAATATTTCGCAATTCGAGTGTGTATGATGCCTATTGGTCGCTAACACCAATGGTAATGTCAGTCCACTTGTTTGTTGTAAGTAATGCGTTCTCGATTTGGCAGTTGCTGTTCCTTTTCGTGTTCAATTTGTGGTCGCTCAGACTCACAATCAACTGGATAACTGTCACAACAGGCTTTTCGTATGAAGATTGGCGGTATCGAAAATTTCGTGACGAAAACCCTCCAATATTGTGGCACTTAATCAATTTTAGTGGTATCCATTTTGTCCCAACACTTGTTGTATTTTGGGGAATGTTACCGCTTTTTGAAATAGCGAGAATTAAAATGAATGCAATGTGCCTGTTTGGAATTGCGATAATGCTTTTCGGCATATTGCTCGAACATTTTGCCGATAAACAGATGCACAAATTTCTGCAAGCAACCACTAAAAAAGCAGTATGCAGAAAAGGTTTGTGGAACTATTCTCGCCATCCAAACTATCTCGGTGAAATCTCCGTTTGGGTAGGTGTGTTTGTGACGATGCTACCGTTTAGATTAGATAAATGGTACTATGCAGTCGGTGCATTGTCAATAGCATTGCTTTTTAATATCGTGTCCATACCGCTGATGGAAAAGCGACAACTAAAAAGACGCCCCGACTATAAAGACTATCAAAACCAAACCTCACGATTGCTTTTATGATACAATAAAAACAGACAAAAATAAATATAATAAATGAGAAAAGGCAGACTAAAATTTTAGTCTGCCTTTCCCAATTTTATCGTGTCCCCAAAGATAGATAAAATTGCGAGGATTTGGAGTAGAATCAGTTTAGTACAATGCGTTTAAGCTCGCTCACAATCTTCTTTTCGGTGTCAAGCTGCAAAACTGTTTCAGCAACCTTGTCAGCCTCTTCTTTTGTCCAACGAGCAATCTCTTTTCTTGTCGAGAGAATTGAAGTCGCAGTAACGCTATACTCGTCAAGACCAAACGAAATAAGGAGCGGAATCATAAGCGGGTCGGCAGCAGCCTCGCCACACATACCAACAGGAATACCTGCTGATTTTGCCTCTGTGATAATATGTTTAATACTGCGTATAACAGACGGAGCGTAAGTCGAGTATAAATATTCAACATTGGCATTTCCTCTGTCAACAGCGAGTGTGTAACCTGTAAGGTCGTTTGTGCCGATACTGAAAAAGTCGGCTTCTTTTGCGAGAATGTCTGCAATAAGCGATGCAGCAGGAGTTTCAATCATAACGCCGACTTTAAGGTCTTTGTCGTAGGGAATAGATTGCTCGTCAAGTTCAGCCTTGATTTCAGCAATCATCTCTTTAACGGCACGAAGTTCTTCGACACCCGTAACGAGTGGCACCATAACTGCCAGATTGCCGTATGCACTTGCTCGAACAATAGCCTTCAACTGCACCTTGTAAAATTCGGGATTGTTAAGGCAATAGCGAATTGCTCTGAATCCGAGAAAAGCATTTTCTTCCTTTTCGAGTCCCATATACGGGATTTCCTTGTCGCCACCGATGTCCAATGTACGAATGATAACTTGCTTGCCCTTCATAATGAGAAGTGCTTGTTTGTAAGCCTCAAACTGCTCGTTTTCGTTCGGTGCAGAAGATCTGTCCATAAACAAAAATTCAGTTCTGAAAAGACCAACACCCTCACCGTCATAACTTGCAACTTTCTCTGCGTCTTTCGGTGTACCGATATTGCCGAACAAGTCAACTTTTGTTCCATCAGCAGTTTTAGTGTCCTGACCGATGAAGCTTGCAAGAGCATTTTTCTCTGCAATGTAGTCAAGTCGTTTTTGCAGGTAATGTGCCTGTTCCTCGGTATTCGGATTTTTAATAACTTCGCCGTCCATACCGTTAACAACAACGAGTTCGTCGTCTTTCAGAATGTCGACTGCGTTCGGCACACTCAAAACTGCTGGAATTTCCATAGCCCTTGCCAAAATAGCAGCGTGCGATGTTTTCGAACCGAGTTCTGTTATAATTCCGACAACATTTTCCTTGTTGATACAAGCAGTCATTGATGGAGTAAGTTCACTCGCAACCAAAACAGCACCTTTTTCGAGAAGTGACAAATCAACAGTCTGTGTGCCTGTCAAAATGTTGAGCATCTCTGTTTTGATGTCACGAACATCAGCGGCACGTTGCTTTGTGAATTCATCGTCAACCGACGAGAACATTTCGATAAATGTGTTGCAAACAGTTTCAACTGCAAGTTCAGCGCAGTTGCCTTCGTCAATACTTTTTTCAATTTCGGAGCAGATATACGGGTCTTGAATCATCATAATGTGACCTAAAATAATCTCTCCCTCTTTTTCACCAACCGAAGCGGTAACCTTTTCTGCACGAGCAGTATTACTAGCAATAAATTCGCTAACAGCGTCATTAAATCTTTTGCGTTCAACTTCAACGTCGCAGTTGGTTTTTGGTGTGAAAGTTGCAACGGCTTCTTTAACGATTACAACTCTACCAATACCGTATCCTTTTGATACGCCAATTCCGTTTAACATAAGTTTATCCTCCGTTTAAAAATCGGTGGACTGAATGAACAGTCCACCGATTTGCTTTAATTATTCACCGAAACCGCTTTCAATAAGAGCGATTGCCGTATCAAGAGCCTCGTTTTCCTGTTCACCGTCGCAAATGATTTCAACTTCCGTGCCGCATTTAATACAAGCGGCGATAAGGTTCATAACGCTTTTACCGTCAACTTCCTTGTCGGGAGTTTTAACTGAAATTTTGCAAGGGTATTTTGTGATAGCCTGAACAAAGTTCATCGCAGGACGCATATGAAAACCTTGTGCATTCGTTAATGTGACTTTTTTAGATACCATAGTTTAATTACCTCTTATTCTGAAACTTTCTTTTTGAGCAAGCCGAGCAACAACATACCAACTACCGAACCTGCGAGCAATGATACGAGATACATCGGCCAGTTACCAACAACAGCGAATACGAAGATACCGCCGTGAGGAGCCATAAGTGTGCATTTGAAGAACATAGAGAGAGCACCTGCAACACCTGAACC
>CADBMQ010000225.1 GCA_902795765.1 Oscillospiraceae bacterium
AATCGAAGTAGGGCAGAGACATTTATATCCCGATGAGATTATTTTAATAAAAGAGATACTTAATGTAGATTATGATGAGATATTCAACTTAAATTTAGAACAAAAATAAAAAACGGCAAGTAAACTACTTGCCGTTTTTTTGTCGCATTATGAGATTAAACTGCTCTCTGAACCTTTCCGGAACGCAAGCAGCGGGTGCAGGCGTACACTCTTTTGGGAGTACCGTTTACGATAGCCTTAACACGCTTTACGTTGGGCTTATAAGTTCTGTTTGAACGTCTGTGCGAGTGAGAAACCTTAATACCAAAAGTAACCGACTTTCCGCAGATATCACATTTTGCCATGTTCTGCACCTCCTTGAATGATACAGTCTAATTTAGTCACAAACACCATTTTAGCAGACTTGCGCAAAAAAATCAAGTGTTTTTTACAAAAAAATTAAAAAAATCCAAAAAAACACTTGACTATTGAAAAAAAGTGCTATATAATAGTAAAATGCACATAATGGGCGAAAAGCCTGTTTGCTGTTGGAACTTTATTTGGATTATAGCAGATAATCTTCCAAAAATCAAGTAGAAAATTAAATTTTCTACAAAATTTTACTGCTAATGACAGATAAGGAGAGAATAAAGCCTATGGTGAATGTTAAACCGGTAAAACTCGGAAGAAACGAACGTATGAGTTTTGCGAAAATTAATGAAGTTCAGGAGATGCCTAACCTCATTGAAGTTCAAAAGAATTCGTATCAGTGGTTTTTGGACGAGGGACTTAAAGAAGTATTTCGTGATATTGAGTCTATAACCGATCACAATGGCACGCTCGAATTGAGTTTTGTCGACTATAAGTTAGACGACAAGCCCAAGTACAGCATCAAAGAATGTAAGGAAAGAGATTCGACTTATTGCGCACCTTTGCGTGTTTTGGCTCAGCTTTTGAACCGTGAAACAGGCGAAATAAGAGAAAACGAAATCTTCATGGGCGATTTCCCGCTTATGACAGATTCGGGTACTTTCATCATCAATGGTGCAGAACGTGTAATCGTATCTCAACTTGTAAGATCACCTGGTGTTTACTTCTCGAAAGAGGTAGACAAAACAGGTAAAGACTTGTTCAACTCCACAATTATTCCTAATCGTGGTGCATGGATTGAGTACGAAACAGACCATAATGATATAATGTACGCTCGTATTGATAAAAACCGCAAATTGCCGATGACAACATTTGCTCGTGCAATCGGTCTTGAAACCAACGAGCAGATAATTGATAAACTCGGCGAAAGCGACCGCCTTTTCTCAACACTTGAAAAGGATATCGCAAGCAATCGTGACGATGCACTTTTGGAAGTATATAAAAAGTTGCGTCCGGGCGAGCCGTTCACAGTTGATGGCGCTCTTTCGCACATCTACAATTTGTTCTTCGAACCTCGTCGTTACGATATTTCAAGAGTTGGACGTTATAAATATAATAAAAAGTTCGCTTTGTCAACACGTCTTGCAGGCAAAACATTGTCCCGTCCGATAGCAGATCCTCGCACAGGCGAAGTTCTTGCAGAAGAAGGCGAAATCATCGATCGTGCTCGTGCAGTTGAACTCGAACGCAAGGGTGTTTCCGAGTGCTTCATCACAGTTGAGTATGAAGGCGAAAATGTTGAAAGAAAAATCCTTACCAATGGTATGGTAGACGCAAAATACTTTGTTTCGTTCGATCCGCAGGAATACGGCATCAACGAAATGGTATCTTTCAAAGTACTTTGCGAAATTCTTGATAGCGCAGAAGACGAAGACGCAATCAAAGAAGCATTTGAAACACGTCGCAACGAACTTATCCCGAATACAATCACAGTTGAAGATATTTTTGCTTCAATGAACTATATCTGCGGACTTCCTGCTGGAATCGGCAATATCGACGATATCGACCACCTCGGCAACCGTCGTATCCGTTCCGTAGGCGAATTGTTGCAGAACCAGTTCAGAATAGGTTTCTCTCGTATGGAGCGTCTTGTTCGTGAGAAAATGAACCTCCAACAGGATACCGATAATATTTCTCCGCAAACAATAATGAACATTCGTCCGGTTGTATCGGCAATTCGTGAGTTCTTTGGTTCATCACCGCTTTCACAGTTCATGGACCAAGCAAACCCACTTGCCGAGCTTACACATAAACGTCGTTTGTCAGCACTTGGCCCTGGCGGTTTGTCCCGTGACCGTGCCGGATTCGAAGTTCGTGACGTTCATTATAGCCACTATGGTAGAATGTGCT
>CADBMQ010000226.1 GCA_902795765.1 Oscillospiraceae bacterium
ATGCACCGATATTTGTAAGTTCGCCGAGTTCGTTGCCGAAGAAGTCTTTACCACCATCGTTTTCAATTTTTCTGCCCGAGCCGATTGCAGGAGAATTATCCTGCAATTTATAAACATAGCAAGTGTCCAAGCCTTCGCCTGCACCACCTGCTTTTACAAGCATCGGGTTTTGATCGTAGATGTTATCGTAAGATGTGATGCCGTCGTCATACGGCTCTTCGTCATCATTTATCGGCACATCTTCTACATCCTTACCATAAATAAGGTTGTTGCAGAAAACGGTATTTGTTGTCTTATCGAGTTTAAATCCACCGTTTGAGTCAACATAGAAAATGTTGTTTGCGATAAGTGTATCATCTGCGTATTTATTGCCGTTAAACTTTGAAACACCACGAGAGAAAAGGTCGAATGTATAACTTGCATTCGGGAGGTCCTCGCTCGAATAAAGCGTGTTGTTATAGATTTTAACATTGTGAATCGAACCACTTAACATACTACTATGGTTTTGATCGTTTTGCGAAATGTTGTAACGAACAGTTACATTCTCATTCCAAGCAAGACCGCCGTCCCAGTTTTGCGGTTCTGTGCAGATAAGCATAAATCCGCCTTGATTATCGTGGCTGTAATTGTATTGGAACAATGTATCGTATGACTGATAGTCACTATCGTAGCCGTAGCCGTCGTAAGTTGTCTGTGTGTTGAACGCTTCGTTATATTGGAAAACTGCACCCTTTGATGAGAACGGCCACATTGCAACATGGTATGAGGTTGTTGCATAAGAATGTGCCTTATCGCAGGTGTTATACTCAACGAGCGGATTGAGTACGTTGTTCAAGAAAATGCCGTCTTTACCAATGTTTTTGAGGTAGTTGCCACGAATTTCAACACCTCTTGCAGCACGGCTGTTTGCCTTACCTGTGCTATCGCAACCACCTTGTGAACCATTGACTACAATGCCATTGCTCTTACAGTTGTAAATCTCGTTGTCTTCGATTAACAAGCCGTTGATATAGCCGTACCAGTTTGTACTTGACACGTCAATACCTGTCATACCTTTTTTGGAAGTATCTCTCCAACTGTTGCCAATGTCGCCATTGATTACGCAGTTTTTGATTGTGATATTTTTAGTTGTATAGCCGTCATTTTCGATTACACGAATACCAAACTGGTCATTTGTGCCTTTTGAGCCGTTTACAATGTAAAGTCCGTCAATTGTGATGTAACTTTGATTGTAGATGTACACTGCCGCATCAACAAGTCTGCCGTCACTCTCGTAGGAACTGACAATCATCGGCTTGTCGCCTTCGCCGTATGACGAAACGGTAATCGGGTTTGCTTTTGTAGCGCCGCCCTCAATCCAAAGGCAACCACCTTCAAAGACGCTTCCCTTTTTAAGCAAAATTGCATCGCCTGCATCGAAATAGGTGCTGTTTACCTTTTTGAGTGTCTGCCAAGCATCACTTTCGGACAAACCGCTCGCACTATCCGAGCCGTTGTCGGGGTCCACATAATACACGTTGCCGGTATAAGGCAATTCTGCCTTTACCGTGAATGAGATGGCGAGCATACTCGCAAGTATTGCGACCGCCAAAACGATTGAAAACGATTTTTTCATTGGTCATCTCTCCTTTGCACTTGAAAAAATTTATTCAAGTGTTAAATCCATATTAATTCTGTCGTACGCAGAGAGTTTCTCGACTTTTGCATTTTTAGTCAAGTTTTCAATATACTCCTCGTACTTTATTGCTCTGTACTGCGACAAAACTGCGTCATATACATCGCTGAAATTTTTGTATCCTGCATCTTTTCGGCTTATGCAATACACCGTTTTGAACGAGCCTTCTTCATTATATACAGCTGACTCTCCCGATTTGAGCGACTGCACCGCCTCGAACAATTCCGACTTTTGCTTTGAAAATGACGAAGCACTTTCATCGGAAAATTCTATCTTATTTATTGTAACTCCGTGATGTGTTTGCACCACTTTCGCAGAAAGTGATTCGAAATCCATTTTTAAGTTATTCATTAAACTCGCAATGTCTTTCGCCGTCTGCTCGGGCAAAACTTCACCGTTCGTCTTTTCGACTACTGCCAAAACGAAACTGTCAGTTTTATGATAAAATTCATCTTTCACAGAGTCGAAAAAGTTTTTGAGCGTCTGCTCATCGGCATAAAATGGTTTTCCCTTTTCGCCCATCGCTTTTTGCAAATCAAGTTTTAAATTTGACAAGCGATAATCATAAAAAGTTGAAAGCGTATAAGTCCGTTGACCTATAACAGGCTCTCCTACTTTTATTTTTGCAAGATTGTCTATGTTGGTTTTGTTCTTTTGCTCGACAAGTCCACTGAAAGAAATATCATCGAGCAGATTATACTCTTTCGCCAAAACGAGTTGCAACTTATACTGCACCGCATCTTCAAGCGAGATTTCACGCAGATATTCGGTCGGAGTTTTGCCGTCTTTTTCGGTATTCCAAAAATCGGCAGAACTCGTGTCAAGACCGAGCTCTTTATAATGAGAGAGAACCGACGATTTTTTGCGGTCTGCCGAGAGTTTCCACTCTCCCGCATAAATCGGCTCTCCGTTGACTTTTGCGATTTCTGTTTCGGGTGTTATTTTCAAAACTAAAAGTATCGTTATTGAAACTGCTGCCACAATCAAAATGGCAACCGAAGAAATAACAAATGCTTTTAATTTTTTGTTCACTTAAAACACCCCATTTCCCCTTTTATAACATTATACAAGCACCTTTTACAAAATACAAGTTGGCATTTATCACATAATTTCACGCAGTAATATAAGCAATTAAACGAAAATTTTAAATTTTTTCAAAAAACACTTTACTTTTTGCTATATTTATGGTAAACTACTTGGGTAGGTTTTGTATGACCTACGTTTACCCGTTTCTGAGCCACAGGCGGCTGCCCTTTTAGGGAGTTTTCGTGGCCTGTCGCACGGATTTGGGCTGACAAATTTTTAGAAAGGCGGAAAATTATCATGACAAAAGAACAGAAGAACGAAATCATCAAAGAGTATGCTACTCACGAAGGCGATACAGGTTCGCCGGAAGTTCAAATCGCTGTTTTGACTTTCAGAATTAAGGAACTCACTGAGCACCTTAAAGTTCACAAGAAAGATCATCACTCAAGACGTGGTTTGTTAAAGATGGTTGGTCACAGAAGAAACCTTCTTGCATACGTTCAGAAGTGCGATATTCAGAGATATCGTGATTTGATTGCGAAGCTCGGTATTCGTAAGTAAAACAAAACAAAAAGCAGGAGGGATTATCCCGCCTGCTTTTAGTTGTTTTTTTGAGCAATTTACGGTTGGGGCTTTTTGTCGGAATTAGCAGTGAACAGGCAGTTTGAAACTGTTTTGAACTGCGTGTTTATTGCTAAACCGACCCTGCCCTGCCGTTGAATATTTTATTATTTTACGGAAAGGATAGGTAAATTTATTATGTTCGAAAACCATAAGATTTACGAAACAACCATCGCCGGTCGTCCGTTTACAATCGAAACCGGTATGATGGCTCAACTCGCTAATGCGTCCGTTATGGCTCGCTACGGCGAAACAAGTGTACTTTGTACTGTTACTGCTTCGGCTAAGCCGAGAGAAGGCGTTGATTTCTTCCCGCTTTCAGTTGATTTTGAAGAGAAGATGTATTCGGTTGGCAGAATTCCCGGCTCGTTCCAGAGAAGAGAGTCTCGTCCGTCTGAAAAGGCTATTCTCACTTCTCGTTGCATCGACCGTCCGATTCGTCCGCTCTTCCCGAAGGATATGCGTAACGACTGCTCGGTTGTTGCTACTGTTATGTCAGTTGACCCCGACTGCTCACCCGAAGTTACCGCTATGATTGGTGTTTCTTGCGCTATCGCTATTTCGGATATTCCGTGGGACGGCCCGATTAGTGGTGTGAATGTTGGTTTGGTTGACGGTCAAATCGTTATCAACCC
>CADBMQ010000227.1 GCA_902795765.1 Oscillospiraceae bacterium
GGATTGTCTAAAACAAAATAAGCGAAAACGGAGCAGAGCAGTAGGTCGATAAAAATATTAACACTAAGCCTGTTCCCGAAAATATCATAAATCCACTTGTTGAAATCAGTTTCTGTAATCTGCGGAAACTTAACTGCAAACTTGTAAAACAGATTTTCGCCGTAATGGTAGAATAGCAAATAAAAGATAGCAATAACAGCAATGGAAAAGCAAAAATAGTTGGTAATAATCCTAAAATAATTTTCTTTTCTTTGGATAATATAAGCAAATGACGCTAGTAAAAATAACGGTAATGCCAAGTCAGATAAAAGTGAAATAGCACTACCAATGTAATAATAAAGCGAGTTGTCGGTAACATTTGAATAGACTTTCAGAAGAATGACAACTTGCGTCAAAGCAAGGCAACCCCAAGCAATAACCCTTAAATGGCGTATGTTCAAAGGCGCAAGATAACTTATATCGCTCGATAAATCAAAATTTTTAAAATTATCTTTCTTGCTGAATAATTTCATACAACACTCCGAGAAAAGATTATATGTATATTATTATCATATTTCCTATTAAAATGTAATAAAACAAAAAACACGGTGGAATAAAACCACCGTGTTAGCATTTTTAAAAGAAATTAGCTTATTCTGTTGTAGAATGTGGACAAAACAGTTTCCATAAGTTTGTCCTCATCGGGATAAAATTCAGCGTAGTAACTAGACTTTCCTTCACCTGGTTTAGCATCCTCGCCTTGTTTCATAGTACCTTGAATTGTTTCGGTTTCAAGACCACCAAGACCGTTTGTTAAAAACTGTGAACCGAGGTATGTCAAGTTAGTCATAGTGAGGTCTGTAACACCGTATTCCTTAGCGGTAGAGAACAAATCGCTAACAACAACAAAATCTTTTTTGACGCTTGGAAGAATTTGCGAAACGTAAGTTTTAATGTATTGAATTTGGCGGTTAGTTCTGTTTACAGAACCATTGATGTCCTTACCGTCACGGTTACGAATATATCTTTCCGATTGTATTCCTTTAAGTTTGACAGTCTCTCCTTTTTGTACGCCACCGTCAATACCGATGTCCTCAAAATTAACAAGAGATTTAAGAGTAACACCGCCGATAGCATCGTTCATAGCACTAATTCCGTTTAAATCGAGAGCAAAATATTTAGCGATAGGAATATCTTTAAGCACACGACTCATAGAAGTAACCGTGTTCTGACAGGATAATTCTTTTCCGTCACCGTATGCGTATGACAAACAGAGTTGCATTTTCTGAATTTTAGTAAACTTGCCGTCAGGATCATATACATTTACATCGACCATCGTATCACGAGGGATTGCAATAGCTTTTGAATATCCTGTTTTAACGTTCATTGTAAGAACGATATCCGCATCGGCTTGACCTGCCATACCAACAACAGACTCGCTGATTTCACGCTTATCCACACCAATGAAAGCGACCGAAACAACATCATTGTTATAACTGTACTTATGACCTTTATATTCAATAAGACCTTTTTCCATAGCGCTGATTTGAGTACCGGTCGCATCAAGAAGATCAGATTTACCGAGTTGGCGCATAACAAAAAATGTACCAACCAAAGCAATCACAAATGCAAGTATAATAGATAAAATGATGATTATTACACGCAATACTTTTTTCTTTTTTGATTTTTTATGTTTGTGACTACTGTGACCGTGACTATGATGATGGTGATGCTCGTTATGTGATGTATGACAGCGTTTTCTTTGATCTTCAAGCATCTCAGTTTTTAAATGTTCGTGGTTACTGCCTTCCATATCGTGATTGCTTCTTTTGAGTTCTTCCTCAATTTGATTAGTAATTACAGAATCGACAGTTTCTTTACCATCGTTATCTAATTCAAAATTAAACTTTTCATTATTTTGTTCGCTCATCTTTTACTAACACCCCACATACTAAATATCTATTACTTTTTTGATTGGTTATACAAGTAGATAAAATCACAATTCTGTTTTTAATTGTGATATTCACATCTAATTTGTCACGAACATTCTTTTCAGTTGATTCAGGATTTTGAATCATTTTCTGGAAATTTTCAAGATTGTTTCCAACATTAAAACGACCGGTATTGATTATGTGTCTATTATCATATTTAAAAGCGGAAATAATTTGATATGTAAATCTTTTTTCCGGTGTATAAATATAAAAATACGGATGACTGTCGAAAAATTCTTTATCTTCGAAATTATGAAGAGTAGTAAACATAGTGTCGTCATATCCGTTGTGACCGTAAATAACGGTAACTTGGTCTTTAAAATCCTTGTTGTTTAAAGACTCTGTATAAATCGCACCACGATCAAGCCAACTTTTATCGTATGCATCGTGCTTCAAATAAAAGCTATCATCAGTTACGCTCTGAACAATCGGGTGGTCAACATTTGTTCCTTCAACTTTCAGCCAAGCATAAATCTCATCATTTTTACTTTTGAGATAATTGAAGTCGATAGGATTATCAACGAAAGCTTCGGGAGCTTTATTTGAAGTAATAGGTTTAACATCTGGGGTAGTTTCGCTTTTAAAAAAGTATATACCAAACATAATACCACAGATTATTGCGATTAAAAGAATGATTATAACAAGAATTGACTTTTTAGAACTGCTTTTTGCCTCGTTAGGCATATAATTCACCTTCTTTATATTATAAATAATTATAACATTTTTCTCAATATTTGTAAAGAGTGTATTTGCTCTAAAAAAAATGAAAAAGCGATAAATATATGGTATAATTCAACAGTAGAATGGAGATTGAGAATATGAATTATAAAAAAGTATCATTTTGGATAACACTTGCTCTTGTAATAGGTGTGATGGCGATTATTTTTAATTTTTCTTCACAAAACGGTGAAACTTCTGCGAACACGAGCGGAAATATCGTGAATTTTGTGATAAAGACATTTTTCCCGAATTTTGATAGCAAAACAGAACTCGAACAAATACAACTTTACGAAACCGTAAGTTTTGTAGTTCGTAAATTGGCACACTTTTCGGAATTTGCTTTTCTTGGCTTTATGCTGATAGTACATACAACAGTTGGCGAATATATGTTTAGAACACCTTTATCTATTTTAATTGGCGTGGTGTATGCTATGACCGATGAATTTCATCAATCTTTTGTCGGTGGACGTGCAATGCAAATAACTGATGTATTGATAGATAGTTGTGGTGTTATAACCGGTGTACTTTTCGCAATATTTGTTTTCTTTATTATCTCTAAAATCAAAAACCGTAAGATGAGCCGAGTCGATTTGCCGTAAGGTCTTTTTGACCACGTGTTTCGATTTGGATACTGCCCGAATTTGCAATGGGATAGATTGTATCAGCGCATCCGAAAATAACGTCGAGTTTCTTCAAACTGTTGCTCTTGTCAGCACAAAGAATTCCAATATTTGCGTTAATTTTTCCTATATTCTTTGGAAGATTTGAAAGAATAATTGCAATATCGCATTTAAGAAAATCCTTTCCAAGTGCGGTTATGTTGCTACTATCGCTAACAATAATAATCGAAGTGTTTTCAACAAATATTTTTAAAGTGTTAGCCTTGTAATCAAACTTTATCATATCGTTTGATAGTTTATCTATACTGTTCATCGGCAAAGCATTCTTAAATTCTGCGAAACTATCATCAGTTTCATCAGCGAAAACTTTCTTTGCACTTAATTTATTAGGTAAATAGGAAGTAGCTTCAAAGAAATCTTTTGTGAATTTTGGAATTATTACCGCTTCAATATCAGCGTCTTGCTGCGTAACGTAGTTTTCAAGAGCAAATGCCGAACTGTTTGGAATGCCGCAAATATATAGTTTGTTATCACATTTGATAGCCACGCAAACTCCATTACCGCTATCAATCGTTGTAATCGTGCAAACTCCACTGTTGAAAATCAGCGAAAATGAACCTATTATTCCAAACGATAAAACACAGCATATAGTAGATATAGTTAGCATTTTTCGTTTGTCTAAACGCAGAAAAGCAACAAGCAAAAAACCTAACGCAAAAATAATCAATCCACCTGCAATCCAAAGTCCGATATACTTTTGGCTAACATTTAGCGACGGAGTGACATTACTGCTTATAAAACCTGTTATTTTTAATAGCACTTTAACAGGTAATTTGCATAAAAATCCGAAGAAAACATTGATGTATGGGACGGGCAGAAAAACAATACTTAGTATGCTTAACCAAACTGTTAGTGTGACAAACGGCAAACATAAAAGATTTGCAATCGGTGAAACAAGCGAAACGTTTCCGATAGTTGCGTAATAAATTGGTAAGGTAAAAATTTGCGCACATAATGTTTGTAAAATTGGAGTTAATATGGCACGAGAAACTCTTGATAGAGAACTTGTGCCTTTTATTATTTTAGAAACAAATCGCATAATCGGAGCAAAAAGTATAATCATACCGAGCATCGAACAAACAGAAAGCAGGAAGCCTGTATTGAGCGCAGCATAGGGATTTGTAAATAAAATAAATGCACAGGCAAACCCAAGCGAGTTCATAGAGTCAGCAGTTTTAAAGAACATTTTACCTAATAGCAAAATTATAATCATAATTCCTGCACGAACGGCAGAGAACACAAATCCCACGCAAACAAGATAAATTATCACAACTAATATACTGATAAAACAACGTTTACGCAGTGGAACGTATAGCATAGTGAGTAAACTCAAAACAGCAAATGCAATAAGTGAAACGTGCATACCAGAAACTGCCATAGTATGTGATAAACCTAAGTGCTTAAAATCACTTTTGATACTCGCTGAAAGATTGGTTTTGTTATTGAGTACAATCGCATTCATCATCATAGCGGTTGTATTGTCTGTTATATCATATAATTTTTCTTGAATAGTCGAACGAAATTTAAGTAAATAACTTCTAATTGGCTTTTCTTTTGTTGGTGACAATTCATATTTTCTTATATTTCCACGTAAAAACACTTTGTTAGACCAAGAAGTTTCTTTATTTGAGTCTAAAAATGTGAAATGAACATCGGCAGATATATTGTCATACGGCTCAATGTTAATGCTTTCAGCAGTAATTGTTTTGAATTTTCTTTTGTTATCAATACCATTAACAGTTACGGTTTCAAATGTGTATTCGTAATATCCGTCTCCGATAGTCGGATTTTCAATAAGAGTTGCTTCAACCTTTACATCAACATTATCAAGTTTTTCGGCAGGTGCTTGATAAAAGTAGATATTCGCAAAGCAAATAAGTGCTGTAATTGAAATGCAAACAAACGCAATGTAGAAGTGTGGAACCTTAATAACTTTGCGAAATATGAAAAATAAAACAGAAACAGCAAAAGTGATAGCAGAAATAATAAGCGAAATATTCAAACTGAAATTCAAGCAAATAATACAAGTAAAAAGAGAAGTAAATCCCAAAAGAGCAAAAAATCTACGCACAATAATCTCCAACAGTTAGTTTTTAATAATTATACCTTATGAATAAGTAAAAAACAATATATTATCTCTTGATTTTTCGGCAAAAGTATGTTAAAATTATTTAGGAAAATTGTATATTTATTTTTTTAATAACAACGAGAGGATGTTAGTTTTAAATATGGATAAAGAAAAAACTCAGTCGAAGAAGAGTTTTATACAAGAATTTACAATAATGGATGTTGTAAAGTTGCTTCTTTCTAAAATAGTTTGGATTGCTCTTTTAGGAATAGTATTTGCAAGTGCGATTTATATATATGTTAAAGTAACTGTTGCACCGACATATTCTTCATATACTACGTTATATGTATTCGCAAGTGAGGATCGCTCAAAATCATCTAACATCAGTTCAGGTGAATTGTCATCCGCTGTAAACCTCGCAAATACATATAAAGAAATCCTGCAAAGTAATAAGGTTATGTCAAGTATAGCAAAGAGCTTGAAAGATAAAGAGGGAATAAATGTCCCCGCTTCAACTTTAAGCGGAATGTGTAATGTATCAACGGTAAACGATACACAGCTTATGAAAATTTCTGTTACTTCCA
>CADBMQ010000228.1 GCA_902795765.1 Oscillospiraceae bacterium
ACATAGGTAAAACAATTTTTATTGCCAATCCAAATGCTCCGACAGGAATTGCGTTATCGATTGATGAAATCGAAAAAATTGTTGAGTCAAATCCTAATAATGTTGTTGTTATAGACGAGGCTTATGTTGATTTTGGTGCCGAGAGTTGTGTTAATCTTATTCATAAATATAAAAATCTTTTGGTAACTCAAACATTTTCAAAATCTCGTTCTCTTGCAGGTGGTAGACTTGGTGTTGGCATTGCTTGTAGTGAACTCATTCAAGATTTGAATACAATTAAATATTCAACGAATCCGTATAATGTCAATTGTATGACTATGGCAGCAGGCTTGGGTTCGCTTGAAGACGATGATTATATGAAAAATAATTGTAAAACAATTATAGAAAATCGTTCTTATACCGCTGATAGACTCAAAGAGTTGGGTTTTGAATTTACAAATTCAAGCGCAAATTTCATTTTTGCAAAACATAATAAAATTAGCGGTAAGACTATGTACGAAACACTAAAAGAAAATGGTGTTTTGGTTCGTCATTTTGATACACCGATGTTGACCGATTATAATCGAATTACAATCGGTAGTAAAGACCAAATGGATGTATTACTTAATACAATAGAGAAAATTATCGAGGTGAAATAGTATGAGAACTTCTGAAATTTCAAGAAAGACGGCAGAAACTGATATAAAAATGAGTTTGTGCTTGGACGGAAATGGTAATTCAGAAATCAATTCTGGTTGTGGATTTATCGATCATATGCTAACGCTTTTTGCATCTCATGGCAGATTTGATTTAAAAGTTTCATGTGTTGGAGATACTCAAGTTGATTATCATCACACAGTTGAGGATATCGGAATAGTTCTCGGTACACTTTTTAAGAATGCTCTTTCTGATAAAAAGGGAATTAACCGTTATGGAAATATGCTTTTACCGATGGATGAAGCGTTAATATTGAGTGCAGTTGATTTTTCAGGTCGTGCTTATCTTAACTACAATGTTGATATACCGACAATGAAAGTTGGCGATTTTGATACTGAATTGTGCGAAGAATTTTGGCTTGCATTTGTTAGAACGGCAGAATGCACTCTTCATATTAAGCAACTTGATGGTAAAAACTCACACCATATTATTGAAGGTATTTTCAAGTCAGTTGCAAGAGCAATGCGTATGGCTGTCAAGATTAATCCTGATACTGCGAACGAAATTCCATCAACGAAAGGTGTTTTGTAATGGTTGCTATTATTGATTATGGAGTTGGCAATCTGTTTTCGCTTAAATCTTCGTTTACAGCAATAGGCGAACAGGTATGCACAACATCTGATAAAGATATAATAATGTCAGCCGATCGTATTATTTTGCCGGGTGTAGGTGCTTTTGAAGATGCCGCTCGTAAACTTGAACAGTCAGGCCTTGTTGATGTATTAAAAGCAAAGGCAAAAGATGGTACACCAATAATGGGTATTTGTCTTGGAATGCAATTACTTTTTGAAAAGAGTTTCGAGTATGGCGAGCATAAAGGACTTGGACTTATAGAAGGCGAAGTTGAGCCAATGTTGGGTGTAGTTTCTGATAAACTAAAAATTCCGCATATGGGATGGAATGCACTCGAATTTTGTGGTGAAAAGCACCCGATATTTAAGTATGTAAACGAAAATGATTGTGTTTACTTTGTTCATTCATACTATGCAACAAAATGTGAGAGCTCTGTTATTGCAACGTCTGAATATAGTGTCCCGATTACTGCGGCGGTGGCAAAAGACAATATTATAGGTTGTCAATTCCACCCTGAAAAAAGTGGAGATGTTGGACTTAATATTTTAAAAGCATTTTGTGAGATGAAAAGAGGTTAATTATGCTGATTTTTCCTGCAATAGATTTATATGAAGGTCAAGCAGTTAGACTTTATAAAGGCGATTACAACCAAAAGACTGTATATAACGATAATCCCATTGAAGTCGCATACGAATTTCAAAAAAGTGGTGCAAAACAGATACACTTGGTTGATTTGGAAGGTGCTAAAAGCGGTACAACTCCTAATTTTGATTTGATTTGTGATATAAAAAGCAAAACTGGTCTATTTTGCGAGGTTGGTGGCGGAATACGTAATATGGACGTCATCAAAAAGTATGTTGAGTCGGGAATTGACCGTGTTATTTTAGGAACAGCCGCTGTTACTGAAAAAGGTTTCGTTGAAGAAGCCGTTGCGAAATATGGCGATAAAATCGCAATCGGTATTGATATCAAAGACGGATTTGTCGCTATAAAAGGGTGGCAAGAAAACTCGGGCATCAATGCAATGGATTTCTGCGAAAAAATGCAAAAAATCGGTGTTTGCACAATGATTTGCACAGACATTTCAAAAGATGGTGCTATGCAAGGAACAAATCGACATCTGTATAAAACACTATCAGAAAAATTTGATATGCAGATTGTTGCATCAGGTGGCGTTTCATCTATTGATGATGTTAAGAGTTTGCGACAGATGGATATTTATGGTGCTATAATTGGCAAAGCATATTATACAGGAGCAATCAATTTAAGCGAGGCAATCGAGGTGGCGAAATGATAACAAAACGTATTATCCCGTGCCTTGATGTTCGTGACGGAAAAGTTGTTAAAGGTGTGAATTTCACAGGACTTCGTGAAATTTCATCGCCTGTTGAACTAGCAAAATATTATAGTGATAACGGTGCTGATGAACTTGTATTTTACGATATAACTGCTTCGTCAGATGGTAGAAAATTGTTTACTGATATTTTGCGTGAAACTGCACAAAATGTGTTTATTCCCTTAACAGTAGGCGGCGGAATAAATACTGTTGATGATTTTGATAGAGTTCTCAAATGCGGTGCCGATAAGGTTAGCGTGAATTCGGGAGCCATTCGTGATCCATCTCTTGTATTAAATGCCGCAAAACTTTATGGCGACCAATGTGTTGTGTTGTCTGTCGATGTAAAACGTGTCGGCAACGAGTTTCGAGTTTTTGCCAAGGGTGGTAGAGAAGACACAGGACTTGAAGCGATTAGTTGGATAAAACAATGTGTAGATTCGGGTGCTGGAGAGGTCGTTCTCAATTCAATAGATACAGATGGTGTAAAACAAGGATTCGATCTCGAAATGCTTGACGCAGTATGTAATGT
>CADBMQ010000229.1 GCA_902795765.1 Oscillospiraceae bacterium
ACAGATAGTAAAGATATAAGCCCGTTTGAAATTGGTGGCAGAGTTTATAATGGATGTACCGCAAAAAGTTCTAATAAACCAATCATCGTTTTGTGGACAGGTAATCCGGGCGAAGATCAATTTTTAATCAATGTATGGTCTACAAACGAAAATTTCATAACAGTTGACAATGTTGAACTTTTGATTATATTGAAAAGTATAAAAGTAAATTAACAAATTTGGGGCAGTCATTTTTGACTGTCCCGATTTTATAAATTGGAGAAGAAAATGTTTAAGAGATTTTTATCTTACTATAAGCCACATAAATGGCTATTTTTAGCAGATATGACTGCATCACTTATTGTGGCACTAATTGGAATAATCTACCCTATGGTAACTCGAACAATGCTTAATAACCTAATCCCAAACAGGGAATATAGACTCATTGTTATCGCAGGTCTGTCACTACTGATGCTGTATTTTGTGAGAATGCTTTTGAACCTGTTCATTCAGTATCAAGGACATGTTATGGGCGTGAAAATGCAAGCGAGAATGCGTTCTGATATGTTTAATCATATCGAGAAGTTGCCGTTCAAGTTTTTTGACAACAACGAAACAGGTAAAATAATGTCAAGAATGACAAGCGATTTGTTTGATGTTGTTGAACTTGCTCATCACGGCCCTGAAACTGCAATAATCACGTCAATTTCGGTTATTGTATCTTTTGTATATATGTCAACAATCAATATATGGCTAACATTAATTGTCTTTGCCTGTGTACCGTTGCTTGTTGTAGTATCATTATATTTGCGTGGAAAAATGAGAGATTCGTTCAAAAAACGCAGAAAATCAAACGCAGAAATAAACGCATCACTCGAAAGCAGTATTTCTGGAATTAGAGTTACAAAAGCATTCACAAATGCCGAAAAGGAAGAAGAAAAGTTTGAAATTGGAAATAAAATGTTCCAAAAAGCGAGTAGAAAAGCGTATAAAGCAATGGGACAGTTCCATTCGTCAACAACGTTTATTACCGATGTGTTCAATGTTGTTGTACTTATCGCAGGAGGACTTTTCCTTTATAATGGACAGATAAATTTCGGTGATTATTCTGCGTTTATCGTGTCGATTAACCTGTTTTTGAATCCGATTACAACACTTATAAGATTTATGGAATCGTTCCAAGACGGTGTTTCGGGATTTGAAAGATTTTGTGAAATTATGGACGAAGAGCCTGAAAAAGATAATCCAAATGCAAAAGATGTCGACCGACTTGATGGCAAAATTGAGTTTAAAAATGTAACTTATGCATACCATGACGACCATAACATTCTAAAAAATGTAAGTATGCAGATAAATACGGGGCGCAAGTTTGCACTTGTTGGACCAAGTGGTGGCGGAAAAACAACGATATGCCACTTAATTCCAAGATTTTATAATGTTGAACAAGGCGAAATTTTGCTTGATGGAATTGATATTAACTCAATAACTATGCAATCACTTCGTCGCAATATTGGTATCGTACAACAAGATATTTATCTTTTTAATTCATCAATTAAAGAGAATATACTGTACGGAAGACTTGACGCAACAGATGAAGAGGTAATTGAGGCAGCGAAGAGAGCAAATATCCACGACTATATAATGTCGCTTGATGACGGATATGAAACAGTTATCGGAGAGCGTGGAGTTAAATTGTCAGGTGGACAAAAGCAACGCTTATGTATTGCAAGAGTTTTTCTCAAAAACCCACCAATACTTATACTCGATGAAGCAACAAGTGCGCTTGATAACGCTACCGAAATACTTATACAGTCTGCACTTGATGAGTTGTGCAAAGGCAGAACAACGCTTGTGGTTGCTCACAGGTTGTCTACAATAAAAAATGCAGATGAAATTGCAGTGGTTGAACACGGAGAAATAACCGAGCAGGGAACGCACGATGAGCTTATAGCAAAAGATGCGTTATATGCAAAACTATACAAGCAACAGTTTAGAGAAGAATAAGATTGATAAAAGCTTAACAAAGTTGCACAATTGTTGTTTTGAATTATTAAAAAATATTGATATTTCTTTAACAAAGCTGTTGACAAATAATTCTAAAATATGTATAATATATTTAAATAATGCCAAATTTGGCTAATTAAATAATAGAAAGAGGTTTTTCTAATGGCAAGAGTTTATAATTTTTCAGCAGGTCCTAGTCAGTTGCCTGAGTGCGTACTCAAAAAAGCAGCTGCTGAGATGCTTGATTATGAGGGTAGCGGTCAATCCGTAATGGAGATGTCTCACCGTTCAAAGGTATACGATTCAATCATCAAAGGTGCTGAGGCACTCGTTCGTGAATTGATGAACGTACCGGATAACTATAAGGTGCTTTTCTTGCAGGGCGGTGCGTCATCACAATTTGCAATGGTTCCGCTCAACCTTATGAACAAAAACAAGAAAGCTGATTATGTCATTACAGGTCAGTGGGCTAAAAAAGCATACAAAGAGGGTTCTCGTTATGGTGATGCTCATGTTGTTGCATCATCAGAAGATAAGACATTCTCTTATATTCCGAAGCTCGATCCCACAACATTCGATCCGGATGCAGATTTCTTCCATATCTGTATGAACAATACAATTTATGGTACAAAGTGGCACACATTGCCTGAAACTGGCAATGTTCCGCTCGTAGCTGATATTTCATCGTGCCTTATGAGTGAGCCGATTGATGTATCAAAATTTGGTGTTCTTTATGCCGGCGCTCAAAAGAATCTTGCTCCTGCAGGTGTTACTCTTGTTATCATCCGTGAAGATCTTATCGGCAATGCTATGGACATCACTCCGAATATGTTCAATTATAAAACACACGCAGACGCTGATTCTTTGTTCAACACTCCGCCTTGCTACACAATCTATATCGCTAAACTCGTTATGGAATGGATTAAAAACGAAATCGGCGGTCTTGAGAAGA
>CADBMQ010000230.1 GCA_902795765.1 Oscillospiraceae bacterium
ATGTTTCAGAGCTTAAAGACCGTATAGACAAACAAATTTTAGTTAAAAAAGAGTCAGATGGAAGCGTAGTAAAAATGTTATGTAGTTAGTGGTCGGTTCACCCGACCACTACAAAAATTAGCGGCTTTGCTCGTTCTTTTTGTTTTCTGATTTGTTCTGCTGATTTTTGTTTTGGCTAGACTGTTTGTTTTTGTTTTGACTTGACTGATTGTTTCTGTTTTGATATTCGTTAGACATAGTATTACTCCTTAAATTCTCATAAAAGTTATCATTAAAACGACAGTAGTATTTTAGGCAGAAAATTAAATTTTATTCAAATTTCTTAAAAAGGGGAAATAAAGTGATACAATTTATTTTTGGTTGTGCCGGAAGTGGCAAAACACAGGTTTTATACAACAAAATTCGTGAATTATACAATGACGGCGTTAATAATATGATATTGTTAGTGCCTGAACAATCATCTTTTGAAACCGAGAAAGATATGCTCGACCTACTTGGAGAAAAAGGACAATATTCGGTTGATGTATTAAGTTTTTCTCGATTTTGTGACCGATTGCAGTCGGAATATTCGTATGAAAAAGATAATTGTATAAATAATATTGGCAGACGAGTTTTAATGATGTCATCAATCAAAGAGTGTGATGACGGACTTGAACTTTTTTCAAATCAAACAAATGATATAAACTTTTCGGAAACCTTGTTATCATTGTATGAACAGATGAAAATGTTTCAGTTATCGTCAGAAAATCTGCTTGGTGCAAGTACAGGCGATGAAACTGTTTTAGGAAGCAAATTGCGTGATATTGGAATGATATTTGCAACCTATGAAAATAAACTTCAAGGCGAATATTACGATCCAAGCGATCGATTGACAAGAGCCGCTAACGCATTAAATGACTATAAGTTTTTTGAAAACAAAATTGTGTTTATCGATGCTTTTAAAGGGTTTACAGAACAGCAATATAGCATAATCGAGCATATTGTGAAGCAGTCAAAAGATTGTTATATTGCGTTAACAAACGATAAACAACATAAAGGCAGCGTTCTTTCTCCGTTTTTGAATATCGAAAAACTGTTCAAGCGTATCAAACAAACTGCCAATGCAAATGGTGTAGAAGTTGCGAGAAGCAGATTTTTGGATTCTCAATATCGACTTAAATCGGAAGAATTACGCTTTATAGAGCAGTGTATTTATTCAAATGATGAATTGAAATATGAAAATGATAATGAAAATATAACTGTTTTTTCTTGCCGAGATATTTATGAAGAGTCAGACGCTGTTGCAAAAGAAATTCATCGTCTTGTGCGTGAAGAAGGGTATAGATATCGTGATTTTGCGGTTGTATCACGAAATATTGAAGATTATTTTTCTCCGCTTTTCGCTGCATTTGTGCGAAGAGGAGTTGCTTATTATGCAGATTATCGTCGTCCTGTATATAATAAGGCAATTTTTCGTCTTGTTCGTTATGCCTTAAAGTCGGCACGAACACTTGCTTCCGACGATATTATCAGCACACTAAAAACAGGCATTTTCGGAATGGACGAATTTCAGATAAGCGAGCTTGAAAACTATACCGACATTTGGCAGATAAAAAAAGAATGGCATAACGAGTGGACAGGCTCTCCGTCAGGACTCGGCAAATTAAGTGAAAAAGATGCAAAAAAACTTGATTTAATAAATGAATATCGAAAAATGGCATTTGAACCGTTAAAAAGATTTGCTAACAAACTGTCAACTGCTAAAACAGTTGAGGATTATTGTAAATCGGTGTTTGATTTTACACAGGAAATGAATGCTGAAAAACACCTTTTTATTTTAACTGAACATATGAAAAAGCACGGAGATATCGACCTTGCAGAAGATGAGTTGCAATCCTACGATGCATTTATAAGCGTGTTAGACCAAATGTATATGTCGGTTGGAAATAGCGAAATAACAAGCAAAGAGTTTGGAGATTTGTTTGACGCAGCAACGAATTCTTGCGATATTGGCGAAATCCCACGCAAATTTGATGAAGTTATAATTGGTGCAGCAGATCGAATTCGCCCTAAATCTCCGAAAATAACGTTTATTTTGGGTATCAACTATGGTGTCTTCCCAAGAGTACAATCCGAAAATTCAATTTTCACAAAAACTGATTTTGAAGTACTTACAAAAAAAGGTTGCAAACTCTCTCACGATGGCATAGATGAGCAGACAGACGAAAGATTTTTAGCATATACTTTGCTTTGCAGTCCAAGTGAAAAACTATATGTAAGTTATGTACAGCGTGATAATAGTGGGCAAGGAGTTGAACCTTCTGAACTAATTGAAATGCTCGACAATCTAATTGACAGACGAACATTTAATGCTCACCAAATTGAAAACGAGTGTGATGCACTCGGTATACTCGCAAACGGAGTGATTGACGAGCAAACTGTTTGTGCAGAAAAATATTTTAATTCAAAAGGGTATGACTATAAAGCACTATCAATGCAAAATGTAGCACCGATAAAATTATCAAAATCAACAGCAGAGCGTTGCTTTGGCAATAATATAGTGTTGTCAGCTTCAAAAATTGACGTGTATTATAAATGCCGATTTAGATATCTTTGTCAGTATGTTTTAAAACTCAAATCAATAAAAACTGCGTCTGTCGATGTAATGGAACGAGGAACAATAGTCCACTGTATACTTGAACAAACGGTAGAAAGATATTCCGATAATCCCGAATCAATTATGAATATGTCAGACGAAGAACTCACAAAGATTGTTTCTGAAATGGTTAAAGAGGAAATGTCTCGAATAACCGATGGCAGAGAATTGACAAATATTGAAATATATTCAAAATCGAAACTTGCCAAAATGCTTTGCAAACTCGTGCGTAGAATTTTCAACGAATTGTCAAACACCGATTTCAAGGTAATGTACACCGAGTTGAACATTGGAAATGATGACGCAGAGCAAAATATTCCTGCTTTTGAAGTTGAAGTAGATGATAAACGCAAGGTTGTCATAACAGGAATGATTGACCGAACTGATATCTATGAAAAGGCAGATAGCAAGTTTGTGCGTATTATCGACTATAAAACCGGAACAAAAAGTCTAAAACTTTCTGATGTTGTTAAAGGTCATAATATTCAAATGGTCTTGTATATGATGGCGATTGTGAAGCATATGAGAGAGTCGGGCGAAAATGTGTATCCTGCGGGTATGTACTATATGCCTGCTAAAATCGGCATAGTTGATGCAACAGACGAACCTGAAAAAGCGGTAGGTAAAATAAATGACAAACAAAGAGGAACAGGCATAACACTTGACGATGAAGATGTTATTGATGCGATGGATAAAACAGAAGAATTAAAATTTACACCCGTAAAATACCGCTATAATAAACCTAATGCCGAATATTTGTTTAAAGAGAAGCATTTTGATATTATCAGCGAAAAAATTGAGCAGATACTTCGTGATATGGGCAAGGGATTGTATGAAAACAATTTTAACGCCGAGCCGATTTCTCCCGATAATGGGCAAAAAAATGTCTGCGACTATTGTGATTATCGAAGCATTTGTGGTAGAGAAAAGTTGCAGGGAGTAGAGCTTCTAAAATCCAAGAAAAACAGCGAGATTTTGGAAGAGTTGGTGAAAGGAGATGAGCGTTCAGATGAGCAAGATTGAGTTTACACCCGAGCAAGAGAATGCCATTAAGGCAAGAGGCAGAGTTTTGGTATCAGCCGCAGCAGGTAGCGGAAAAACTGCGGTTTTGGTTGAACGAGCAGTTAAACATATGACCGAAAAGCCCATAGTAGATGCCGACCGACTTTTGATAGTAACTTTTACAAATGCTGCAGCCGCTGAAATGAAATCAAGAATTGCGTCAAAACTCAAAGAGCGAACTCTTGAACTCGGACTTCCCGAACTTCTAAAACGTCAGCAATATCTTTTGTCAATAGCAAAAATTTGTACAATAGATAGTTTTTGCATATCACTTGTAAGAGAAAACTTTTATCGTTTGGGAATATCTCCCGACTTTAAAATAGCAGACGAGAGTGTTCTCTCAATGCTTAAAATAGAGGCTATAAATTCAACTGCCGAGCATTTCTTTACCGTCGGTGGAGAAGATTTTAATGCACTATGCGATATTATTGACGAGGAACACGCAGAAGAAAATTTCAAAAAAACGGTGCTTTCCATCTATAAAGAATCGTGCAATCATCCGTTCCCGATGAAATACATAGACGAACTCGCAAAAATGTATAAAGATTTTGATGGAAAGACATCTGCTTGGATAAAGTCGATTTTAGATAGCATCAAACTTGATTTTGATTATGCGCAAAGTATATTTGAAAAGTGCCTTAAATATGTGAAAATAGATGCCGATATGTCGGAAAAATATCCAAATGTCCTTAATGACTATGGTGCAATAATTAAAGAATCTCAGCAGTGTATCGAAAATAGTGATTGGGACAAATTGCGAATGATGTTGCTTGGTTTTTCGCCCAAAAACTTTCCAAAATACAAAGGTGAACAACGAGAGATTGCAGATATGGTCAGAGGCTATGCATCTGAAATAAGAAAGATTATCGAAAATGCTATAAAGAGTATGCCAAAAAGCATTAGTGAGATAAAAGCAGACTGTGAAATGCTCGAACCTGTTGTTAATAAACTTGTCGAGGCAGTTAAGTATTTTATGAGTGAGTTTTCAAAGCTTAAAAAAGAAAATAACTGTGTTGACTTTATTGATGTTGAGTATATGGCACTTGAACTTTTATGCGATGAGGACGGCAATCCGAGTGACATCGCAAAAAACCTTTCATCACATTATTTTGAAGTTATGGTCGATGAGTTTCAAGATGTAAACGACTTGCAGAATACAATATTCAACTTGCTCTCAAATTCGGGCAAGAAGATGTTTATGGTTGGCGATGTCAAGCAAAGCATCTATCGATTTAGAAATGCAAACCCGAGAATTTTTCTGAAAAACCGCAATGAACTTCCGTTGTATGCAGAGAGAAAACGAGCAAGTAAAGTAATTATGTCGGGAAATTTTAGAAGTGCACCCGAAATATGC
>CADBMQ010000231.1 GCA_902795765.1 Oscillospiraceae bacterium
AAAACAAGCGAGGCAAAAGCACCAATCAACGTCATTGCAATAAGCGATATGTAGAGAACCATTCCTTATCCCCTATTGCAACGAAAGCGATTCCACACATAATTAGTACAATTGCAAGAATTTTGTTGATCGTTATACATTCATTCAATATGAAATAGCCCAATAAAATACTCAAGCCATAATTAATGTTCAACACAAACAGCAAACTTTATCCAACTATCATCCGTTTAACACGTCCTAATATACCTCGAACACGGTTATAAAGATTATTCCCAAAAGAAGGATACGGACAATATTTTTTTATTAATTCATCAATAGTATATTCATCTAAATGTGCAAAGAATTCGGAACGTTTAGGGTGAGGCTTGTAGGAACTAACAATACAACGGTTTCTTGCAATCGCCTTATCTACCGCCGACTCACAAAATACTACATCATCAATCACAGTATCAAACAAGGCTTTCCCATGTTCTGTATTTAAAAGAACAACCGAAATTCCACTGTCATTATCTATTTTGGGGTGGGCTTGCGCAATGTTCCAATAATCACCCAATGTTACATCAGCCACCCGTGGCAACTTTCCATATTTACAATCAGAACAACTTGTATTCAAACAAATATTCTGCAAGAACACTCGCATAAACTTATTTTTGTGAAGCGTTTCAGAAATTTCAAAATAGTCTCCCGATTTTTTTTTCAATAAAGAAGTCATTGAAAACAATCTCCATCCTTTTCGTTTATCACGAAAACGAGTGGATAACACCTGAACCGACTTACCTTTTTCAATTTCAGCAACATACTTTTCAAAAACTTTCACACTTGGTGTACCATGACACACAAGATCAATCGTAGTGAGATCAACAGATGCAGCATTCCGTCCCAAAACAGCATAGAGAGCAGCAACTTGGCAAGGCGTACCAGAAAACAACACCTTCTGCCCCGCATTTAACAAAGAATGAACTTTTTTATAAATCGTACCGACATCGGCCTGAACATACTTTGATCCGCGTAGTTTCGCTAAATCGGCTTTATTTTCTACAATGATATGGCCAAATTCAATCGAAGATAACTGTGCAACTCCAACAACAACTCCACCTTCATCCAAGAACTTTTCTGCAAGAATCGAAAAAATACCACCACTAGACGACTCCATACGAATCGATTCATCTTTAACATAAGCAGCAATCGTCCACGGAACATCTCTTGACGTATTTGGATTTTTTACGGCATTTATCCATGGGCAATTTTTTTCACACATTCCACACTGTACACATTTTTCGGAATCTACTACAGGACGGTAAAAACCATTAGCATCAAGCTGCATGGTAATCGCATCTTTTCTACAAACATTAGCACAAGCTCCACAAGAGGAACAATTTGTTTCCGAAATATTCATACAACCTCCATAAATCAATCATATATCAATTATTCTATTAAAATGAACAAAGCCATATTATTTTCAACAAAAGATCTAATTACAAGCACCTTTAAAAAATTAATTTTTTTATACTTTTTTCAAAAGCTTAGATAACATTCCCCACATATAATTAAAGCTCTCTATTTTAAATACTTTAGACAAAAATACATAAATCAATATTCCAAGCAGCGCCTGCAACACCAACGTAACCAAATCATTCAAGCCAACAAAATTCAAACTGTAAACAAGAACTCCCATAATAGAAGACAAAAATATTTGAGGCAGCATATCTTTTAATTGCATTAAATAATTGTAATTAAGCAATTTTTTATTCGGCCAACTATTAATAATTTGGCCTAGCACACTTGTCACCAAAAGACTATAAGCCATCGCCATCACACTGATATTCATCGTTAGTAGAACGGCTATAACGTCCACTATTTTTTTCAAAATTTCAAGTTTCAAAAACAAATCACTCCGGCCCAAAGCTTTTATAGCATTCAAATTCGCCGTATGAATAGGCCAAAAAGCATATGTAAAACAAAATACACGCATAAAAGGGACACAAGGTAGCCACTTTTCCGTTAAAATTAAACGAACCACCGGTTCTGCACAAACAGC
>CADBMQ010000232.1 GCA_902795765.1 Oscillospiraceae bacterium
CCAACATCGCCGTGCTTTGTGTACTGTATCTGTTTGGCGGTCGTGAAGCAATTTCAGTTATGGCAATTCGCACCGCAATTAACTCGCTTTTATTCACAGGGTTACTCTCGATGACACTTTCCCTTTCGGGTGGAATTTTATCGCTAATTACAATGATATTGCTTAAAAAGTGTGGTAAGTTTAGTATTGTTGGTATTAGCGTTGCAGGTGCAACAATGCACAATATCGGTCAAATATTAGCGGCAAGTTTGATATTGCAAGACATAAGTGTTGTATCATATATACCTATTTTGATGGTGTTATCAATAGTTTGTGGCTCGCTCATCGGAATAGTGTCAATGTTGATTTTGAAGATACTTAAAAACTCAAAACAATTTTAATAGAGCGATGGTTTGATTTGACCATTGCTCTTTTTTACGCAACAAAAAATTTTACGCAACAAAAAAAGGAAGTACCTTTTGGGTACTTCCTTTAAATCGTTAGATTTAATTATCTAACGATTGACAACAAGTAAATCATACGAACGTCAATCATATCAATTTTGCCGTCTTCGTTGACATCGCCATTTTTTCTGTTCTGCTCAGGAAGTTTGCTAGCAGATCTTTCTGCCAAAACTTTCATTGCCATCTGTGTATCCAAAACATTTACTTCACCATCGCAGTTGATGTCACCTTTGAGGGTAGACGGAGCAACTGTTGTAGTAGTGGTTGTTGTAGTCGGCTCTGTTGTAGTTGTAGTAGTCGGCTCTGTTGTTGTAGTTGTTGTAGCCTCAGTTGTAGTTGTTGTCGGATCAGAACCCGGTCTGTAAGGTCTTACAGGTTTCGGATCGTTAACCTGCGGTTTATCCAAGAAAGCAGGACCTTCGTCTGTGCTGTGGATAGCCTTGTCAGTTGTTTTAACGATTTTGAGCGGAGATACTGTCATATCAAGTGCATCGCCCATTGCTTCATAAGAAGTATCGTTGATACAAGAAATGATGTTGTCGATACCTGTTGTTTCAGCAGCTGCATCTTTTTTGATGATGTTACCGCTAAGAGCGTATTCAAGAGTGATTGTTTCGCCCGGCCATACATACTCGTTTACACCATAGTAGTTGGAAGCCTGACCCTGTTTATCATAAGTTGTCGGAGCTGCGCTCTTGATACCAGGAATAATAATATGTTGAGAAACTGTTGCAACACCTGTACCATTGTTGGTAATGCTGAACTGCAATGAGTAACCGTCAACGCTGTCAGAACCTGTTGCTGCTACAAATGCGTCATATACAGTCGGCCATTCCTTCTGGATACCTGTTGACTGACCGTTCCACATTGAAGCACCCATCATAGAGATGTTGTGACCTTGCGAATCGAAGTGCAAAGTACCATCTTTATCATATACCATGATAGCTTTTTGAAGGTCTCCGCCTGTGTAGTCAGAAACGTTTGAATCGATTGTCCAAAGACCGTTTGCACCGTCCTGGTTTGCGTGAGCCTGACCGCCCCAATAAAGACCTGTTGCATAGCCGAAAAGCGATGCTGCGAAACCTGTACGGCTTCTGCCGTTGTTGATGTCGGGGTGATAAATTTCGAGTGATAAGTCGTCTGCGCTCGCAATCATGCTAACTGCCATTGTTGAAATAGCGAGAGCAAGAACGAGCATAAGTGATAATGCCTTTTTCATTTCTTTTGTCCTCCAAATAAATTTACGACGCAAAGCGTCTATAATAGCAAGAATATCTTATCATATATATGGTAAAAATTCAAGCCAATTTTTAAATTTTGTTAAATTTACCAATTTAGATAGTAAGTTCATCAAGCGTCATGCTATATTCGTCAAAAAATTCGTCCATAAAGATTTCTGCCTCATCACAGTTCATATCTTTCACGCTTTGCAAAAGCGTCTTATACGCACTATCAAACTCGTGATTTCCAATTTTCTTTTCCTCGACACATTTAATAAGTGCGCTGATTTTATCAGCCGCTTTGACAAGAAAATTCAGTTCTTTATCATCGCTGCTCATAATCGGTTGATACTCTTCACGCATATCATCGGGCAACGAATTCAGAAGTTTCTCCGTTGCACGTTCTTCGAGCATTTTATACTGCGAATTAAAACTTTTACTGATGTACTTTATCGGTGTTGGCATATCGCCCGTGATAATTTCAGAGCAATCGTGATATAGTGCGATTACCGCCACTTTATTAGCGTCGTAATTCTTATTAAGACGCTTATTTCCGATTACTGCAAGTGCATGAGCGATTACGGCAACCTCGTGTGAATGAACGGCAAGATTTTCGTATGACGTATTACGCATCAACGACCATCTATTGATAAATTTAGTTCTTGAAATAAATGCGAAAAAACTACTCATAAATCAATCTTCTTCGTTCTCTTCGTTTTGAACGGTTGTTCTTTCGGTTTCGGGCTCGGTTTCGGGCTCAGTTTCGGGTTCGGTACGTTCAGTTGTACGAACTGTTGTTGTTTCCTTAACCTTATCCGAATTTACCTTCAAAGTGATGACTGCGAACTCGTTTGTCTTTTCGCCTTCTTTGAGCGACTGACTAAGGATAAGGTCTGCTTCTGCCGAAGTGTCATAAATTTCTTGAATTATGATATTTTGATACAGGAAGCCTCTCTTACAGAGTTCTGCGATACCGTCTTTAAGGCTCAAATCTGTTACAGACGGAACAGTTATTGTGCCGTCGCCAATGCTGACTTCGAGAATGATTTCGGAGCCGTTTGCAACTTTTGAACCGGCTTTTACATTCTGCGAAAGGATTTTGCCTCGCTCGGAAGCATCCTCCTTACGTTTGAACACGATTTTGAACTTCTTATTCAACTCAACAATCTGCGAATCGTCAGTCGAACTCAACTGCGAAGCAGTATATTTTGTGAAATCGGGTACTTCAATTTTATTATGGTCTGCTATCATTCCCGAATAGTCAGGTTGAGTTGCTGTTGTATATTGGTCTTTCGGCTTTGTTTCATCTGTGCCTCTAAACAAAGTGTACCAAAGAATACCGAAAACTGTTGCAAGTACGACAACTGTAATTGCGGCTGCAACTGCAACATACTTTTTGTTACTCGGCTTTTTCTTGCGATTACGATTACGCTCTGGGCGCTTTTCTTCGCCTTCTGTTTCCTCGATATTGCGATTAACAACATTCGGGGCAGCCGAAAGCTCATCTCGGAAATCTTCAACCGATTGAGTACGCTCGTTCGGGAGAATTTGCAAAGCATCAGCCAAAGCGGAAAGTCCGTAAGTCGGGAGTGACTCTGCTATTTCGGGCGGAATTATCATTTTATCGTTAGTTACACGCTCGGTTGCATCGGGTGGTGGTGAACCGATAAGCGCACGATAAATTACCGACGCTATTGAATAAACATCTGTCCAAGCACCGCAATCTCCTTCAAATCCGTACTGCTCGATTGCAGTATATCCTTTGAAAAGTTCGGGTGTCAAATCGGTACGAGCACAACGAACATCGGAAATGCAGAAGCCGTCAAGTCTAATCTTGCCATCTCTGCCGATTATCATTGTTTCGGGCGAAATACCTTTGTGGATTACGCCAACCGAATGCAGTGATGAGAGAGTTGACAAAACAGGTTTGAAAAGTCTGCCCATCTGCTCGAACGAAACTCTACCACCGTTTCTAACGAGGAAGTCTCGCAATGTGATATACTCAATCGACTCGCTAACATAATAAGCGGTATCGTTTTCTTCAAAAATGTCATATACAGGAAGAATTGCAGAAAGATTTCTCATTCTTGCCAAAACACGAGCTAAATCGAGAAACTCTTTCTTATGCAAAGCGAAACTGTCGGCAGTTTCTGCACTTGCATATACACTTTCGTTCTCTCTCGAACAAAGTCCACGAGGGAAATACTCTCTGATGTGAACAGGTGCGTCTGCTTCGGTATCGTAACCCATATAAGTTACACCCTCGCCGTTGAACGAGATAGTTTTACCGATATAATACTTATCTTGAAGCACTGTTCCTATCTGCATATATTCAGCATCGTTCGGAGTGTGGTCATAACCACATTTTGGACAGTTGCCCTCCTCATCGAGAGCGTTCATACAAGCAGGACAGATTTTATCTAAATTTGTCATTCTTATGCCTCCAAATTATTCCTCTTCGGGAAGATTTTCAAGGTTGTGCCATACATTTTGAACATCATCGTTATCTTCTAAAAGTTCAAGCAACTTTTGCATTTTTGTCATTGCTTCGTCATCGTCAATCGCAGTAAATGTTGCAGGATAATACTCGGGTTGAACTGTCAAAAACTCGGTATATCCCTTTTGTTCGAGAGCTTCACGAACTGCACCGACACCGTTAGGATCGGTGATGATTTCAAAGATACCCTCATCTGCATTGAAGTCGTCTGCGCCTGCTTCGAGTGCATCTTCCATAACCTTATCTTCGTCAAGTCCCTCTGCGTCGATTGCTATGTAGCCACGGCGAGAGAACATAAACATAACTGAACCGGGTTGGCCCATATTACCGCCACATTTATCGAAATAGTGACGCAAGTCGCCTGCGGTACGATTACGGTTGTCGGTCAAACATTCAACGACAACTGCAACACCGTTCGGGCCATATCCTTCGTAGATAATCTCCTCATAGTCTGCACCGTTTGCTTCGCCCGATGCTTTTTTAATGATACGCTCGATGTTATCATTCGGCACGTTCAAAGACTTCGCTTTTGCGATACAGTCCTTCAACTTGGAGTTGGAGTTCGGGTCTGGTCCACCCTGCTTTACGATAACCGACATTTCTCTGCCGATTTTGGTGAATACCTTTGCTTTTGCGGCGTCATTAGCACCTTTTTTTCTTTTGATATTGTTCCATTTAGAATGTCCTGACATAAGTTATTCAAATCTCCATTCTTTTTCAATTTTTATTCTAAAATAATACATATAGTTGCATTTTATTATATCATATTAGGCACTTGTTTTCAACTGCTTTTTTAGAGTTTTTGCAAAAAAATACAGACCTTTTCAGGTCTGTATTTAAAATTATTATTTTTTGCTGATTAGAGATGACAACTTGATATTTTTCTTTCTCAAAACAATCACGAAAATAAGAACAAGCAAATATGCAAGACTTATTACAGCTCCAATAGCAAGTCCAGGTGTCGAATACTTGAATTCAAGTTCGTGTGTACCTGCGGGAACTTTAACACCGATGAGCAAATCGCCGATTGCAACAGTTTCC
>CADBMQ010000233.1 GCA_902795765.1 Oscillospiraceae bacterium
GTTCACGCATTGTCACGGCACTCACCTCCGTTGACTTTATTATAACACAACTGCGAAAATAATCAACAAATTTACGAAAACTTTTCGTAAACGTTTCGCTTGACGAACGAATTGCCCGATGATATAATCTGCCTATCAAAGGAGTTGATTTTTCGTGGGTACATTATTTATCAGTATAATTCTTTTAATGAGAGTGGTGCAAGTCTATTTCTCGAAAAAGACAAGCACACTTTTCCCGACTTCATTCACAGGTCGAATGAAATACATAGCAATTTCAAACGGCATTTCGTCACTTCCCGCACTCGTGCTTTTCGTGATTTCTATGGTCGGTGGTGGCACTGCCGACTTGCAGACAGTTTTAATCGGTCTGTTGTCGGGTGTTGCACTCGCTTGTGCGTCACTTTGCGGTCAGCTTGCGTTGCAGAGTGGCACAGTCGTTATGAACATCGTCTTCTCAACCGCAGGATTGATTGTTCCGTGCATCGCAGGTGTGTTCTTCTTCAACGAACCTATGTCCGTTTTGCAATGGTGTGCAATCGCCGTTTTTATCGTTGCTTCGCTTCTCCTCGCAAGTTCGTCAAAGCAGTCCAACTCGAAATTCTCGTATAAAACTGTGCTTTTGTGCATTGGCTCGTTCCTGTTCAACGGTGCGACTATGCTCTGCCAAAAGTGGCTGACATTCACAAATCCAAATGCGAACATCTCGCTTTTCTCGTTTGCGACCTTCGCAATCCCTGCCATTGTCGCAACTTTGATTTTCTCGCTCGGACAGATGAAAGGCACAAAAGAAACTCTCAACAACAAAATCTATCTTCCGATTTTGTTACTCGCAGTTGCACTTTTCATCATCAACCAACTCGCAACTGCCGCCACAAACTACGTTTCTTCCGCAGTTTTGTTTGCGCTTATCAACGGCGGTCACACGATAATTGCTACAATCATTTCGGCAATCTTCTTCAAAGAAAAAATAACAGTCAAATCGCTTTGCGGTCTGATTTTGGGAATAGGCTCACTACTGATAATCAAAATTTAAAAACTACATAAAAATATTTAACTGACTTCATTATTTGAAGTCAGTTTTTTCTTGATATTTCAATAAAAAAGTGGTATATTATTTAATAAACATTCAAAAAAGGAATGATTTTATGAGAAAAACCAAAATTATTTGTACATTAGGCCCTGCGACTGATGACGAAAACGTTTTGCGTGATATGATGCTTGCGGGTATGAACGTTGCTCGTGTCAATTTTTCGCACTCAACTCACGAAGAGCATCTTAAACGCATTGAAGTTGTCAAAAGACTGCGTCGTGAGATGAATTTGCCTGTTGCTTTACTTGCAGATACAAAAGGTCCTGAAATTCGTATTGGTCAGTTCAAAACCAAAAGTGTGACGCTCACAGAGGGACAGACCTTTACCCTTACAACTCGTCAACTAATTGGCGACACAAACATTGTATCGGTTAGTTTCAACGGCTTGCCGTCTGACGTTTCTCGTGGCACTCACATCTTGATTGATGACGGACTTATTGATATGGTGGTCGAGTCGGTAACAACAACCGACATCAACTGCACAGTTGTCAATGGTGGCGAAATCTCGGCTCGTAAGGGCGTGAACGTCCCGAACGTCAGTCTTTCGATGCCGTATATGAGCGCTAACGATCGTGCCGACATTCGCTTCGCAGTTGAAAACGATTTCGACTTCATTGCCGCTTCGTTCGTTAGAAGTGACCGTGATGTTAAGTTAATTAAAGAGGAACTTGCTCGACATAACTGCCATGACATTCGCATTATCTCGAAAATCGAGAGCCGTGACGGTGTTGTCAATGCAGACGCAATTTTGCGTGAATCGGACGGCCTTATGGTTGCTCGTGGCGATATGGGTGTTGAAATTCCGTTCGAGGAAATTCCGATTATCCAAAAGGCGCTTATCAAAAAGGCATATCTCGCAGGTAAACAGGTTATAACTGCGACTCAAATGCTCGATTCTATGATGAAAAATCCTCGCCCGACTCGTGCGGAGATTACGGATGTTGCCAATGCGATTTATGACGGCACTTCTGCCATTATGCTTTCGGGCGAAACTGCGGCTGGTAAGTACCCCGTTGATTCGGTCAAGACAATGGCTCGAATTGCCGAGGTCACAGAGCAGGATATCGACTATAAAAAGCGTTTCCGTGCGACAATCCACGAGGATTTATACAACGTGACTGACGCTATTTCCCACGCAACTTGCGCTGCAGCTCACGATTTGGACGCTGCTGCTATCGTTACTGTTACAAAATCGGGTGGCACTGCTCGTATGATTTCAAAATATCGTCCGCAAGTCGGCATAATCGGTTGTTCGCCCAACAAAAAGACTGTTCGCCAAATGAATATGTCGTGGGGTATAACTCCGTTGCTTGTCGAGGAAAAGACGAATACCGATGATTTGATGGCTCACACAATTACAACCGCTCACAATATGGGACTTCTACACGATGGCGACCTTGCCGTTATTACTGCCGGTGTTCCGATTGGCAAAAGCGGTACAACAAATATGATTAAAATCCATGTTGTCGGCGAAAATTACTAACAACGGTGCAAAGGCTCTGTTTTGCCTGACGATGCTCGTTTTCGGCACGGTTGGCATTGTTCGTGTCAATCTGCCGTTTCCGTCGTCGTTTATCGCACTCGCTCGTGCGTTGATTGCGTGTATCGTTATCTCGATTATTCTTCTAATAAAACGAGAACGGCTCGATAAATCCGTCATTCGCACATCACTTCCCGTTCTGTGCATTTCGGGTGTGGTCATTGGTGCGAACTGGATCACCCTTTTCGAGGCTTATCGCTACACATCAGTTGCGACTGCCACTCTCTGCTACTATATGGCGCCCGTTTTTGTGATTTTTCTGTCGCCCATCGTTCTCCACGAACGGCTGACGATGAAAAAACTTATTTGCGCAGGTGTTGCGGTTGCAGGTATGGTGCTTGTTTCAGGTGTTCTCGGTGGTGGAGATGTGAGTTTTATCGGACTTGCGTTCGCTCTGTCTTCGGCGGTGCTTTATACAAGTGTCATCTTGATGAACAAACGCATTTCAAATGTTCCACCACTCACTCGAACGCTTATGCAGATGCTTTCGGCAACGATTACGCTTTTGCCGTATACACTACTGACCGAAAATGTTGCTAACTTCGAATTCACAATGCCGTCAGTTGGTTTGCTACTCGTTCTCGGTGCTTTTCACACAGGTGTTGCATACGTAATCTACTTCGGAACAATGCGCAAACTAACTGCACAATCGGTTGCACTATTCTCGTACATAGACCCTGCTTCTGCGGTCATTATGTCTGCCGTTGTTTTGGGTGAGTCGCTTAGTTTTGCAACAATAATTGGCGCTATATTGATACTCGGTGCAACTATTATTAGCGAACTAAACTTCAAGAAAAAATAATTACACACTCACAAATCAGAGTTTTAAAAGAAAATGTCTAGATACACTAAAATAGTAGATACCACAAAAAAGTAAATACACTAAAAAATAGTGGTAGATTTTCTACCACTATTTTTATTCAATGTTTTATTTTTAATAGCAGAAAAAGAGCAGACATAAAGTCTGCTCTTTGCTTTTGGCTTTTCTCCAATAAACTTGGGGGATATTACCAATCGTTGCCCCAGTCCATGCCGCTATCGTCCTGCCAGTCGTCAGCGGGCTTGGAACTACCTTCGTCATCCCATTCGTCGTGGCTGCCTGTGATGATATCACCAAAGCCCCACAAACTAAAATCAACTATATCAAGTTCAGGAGATTCATAAATTTCTTTCATTAAATTACTCCTCCTTAATAAAAATCTACTTTGTATATATAATATCATAAAACCGTTACTAATTCAACTGTTATATTCAATTTCTACTTTTTCCCTACAATCTGCGTGAAAACATCACGCAGATTGTAAATTTTATACAAATTAACGAGAAGCATTATCTTGCTGCGTATTCAGCAGCTGAAAGACCGTATGCCCAAACGTACTTAACGAGTTCGCTAAGATACAATGCACCTTCGTCACGCATAAAGTCACTATTCCACTTATTGTAGATGTACTTAGCAATATTGTAATTAGAAGATGTAGAGATTGTTCTTGCTTTACCGCCTGTGTAACCAACCTGATAAGTAGTGTCTGCAAGATTTGTAATATTCTTAGCGTCAATGCCACGAACATAAACTACATAACCGAGAAGTGTCTTGCTTTCGTCTTCCGACCACGGTCTATCGAGCGAAGTATCACGAACGATGCTTTCACCGATTACAAGCGGAATCTTTTCGCCGTTGATAGAGATATACAAGCCCGGAACTACTGACAAGTCAGATGTTGCAAGAATCTTGAAGCGGACGTTAGTTGAGTTTTCAAGTGCAAGTGCAGCACCACTCCAAATTACACGTTTAACGTCAACGCTTGTGCCGAATTCAGCAACGTGCTTACCTTCGGACCACGGAGCATCGAGTGAAGCAATTTCAGTAGGCTCCATCTCAACACCTGCATTAATAACAACTTGATCAGCCAAATTATCAAGACCATGACCGATATACTTCTGAGCAGCAGTACCATATTCAATGATATCAGAAACCAACCGTTTAAGCGTACTATCGCTTGCATAAGTAGAATCCCTAAGAATATCAATAGCATAATCGGTAACTGAATAAAGATCGGTTGATGTTGTCATTTCATCCTCATGATCATATATTGCTTTGATTGTAGCAGTAATATCGTCTGCCATTTCGTAAGCATAGTTGATATTTTCTGTAAAGATGAAATATGTGCCATCATCAACAGCGTTAGCAAATGTGAGGTTCTGAGTTTTGCCGTTGATAGCAAATTTTACAGTCATTCCGTCTGTTTTGTAGAATGTTTCTGTGAAAATTTCTTTCGGGAGCTTATACTGAATTGAAATGTTGTTAGCCAATACGAGAGCATGTGCTTTAACTTTCAAATCAGGACGAGTTGTGTAGATTTCAGATACACCAACATCGATTGTAGCTGCAACATCAGTTGTAACGCTATAATTGATTGACTGAATGTTTTTAAGTGTACCGTCAGAATTTACAAACCAACTGTCGGCGAGAACAAGTTCAACATCCTTATCCTCATTGCTTGCGAAAACATATTCCGACATAACATGCTCAGTTGCATCGCCTACATAAGTGATGGATACTCTTGCTGTTGCTGTAACAGCAGTTGCTTCATCGTTACGAGAAACTTTAATTGCAATTTTGCCTGAACCGTTTCTTGCAGCTACGATAACATTTGCCAAATCGCCAAGAGCTGTCGGGTCAGCGGATGTGCCACTGTGTGAACCCTTGAACAACTGTGCTTTTACGTTTGTTACATTGTACTGATAACCCGATGACGGAGCAGAGTCAATCCACAAAGTGTGATATTTCTCTTGACCAAGTGTAGAATTATCAGAAGTGAAGAACTTGAAGTTCTCTACAACATTTGAAGCATAAGGTGTGCTACCATTAGTTGCTGTTACTTCTGTATTCTTAGCATTCCATTTTGCAGTTGCAATTTCGCCTGACGAAATGAAGCCGTGGTCTGAATAGTCACGAGAAGAGTCAGCCTCGTACCACATCGAACCGTACCATGTACCGCCTGCACCACCGAATCCGTTACCGTATTCGATACCTGCGGCATTGTTTACAGCGCCTGTAACAGGGAACGCACGAGATTGTGTAGTGTTTGATACGAATGTGATTACATCGTGATCGCCTGAGCCATCTTTGTAACCGATGTTATTCAACCAAACATAATACATTTCCTTAGCGGTCGAACTGTTAAGATCTATATCAACCTTAACTTTCTTAACTGAAACGCCATCCGGAATCGGAATTTCGTATGTTGCCCAGTCTTTTGTGAGAGAATCCATTCTTTTCGATGCTACAACGTTGCTGCCTGCGTCGATGAGTGAAACAGTTGCGTTGTAGAAAGAAGGCATAGAAGATTTAAGGTCAATGTATGCGCTTGTTGCACCAGCCGGAGCGTTCAAGTTGTAATACAATGTGTTAGTTGTGCCTGCTGCGTTGATATTTGTACGAAGTACCATATCGATCTGAGGATCTTTGTATTTATACACGTCAGAAATAACGATGTTCAATACACCGCCACCGAAACGGAAGTTAAAGTCTGTACCCGGTGTGCCACCCAAAGCGCTCCACGGCAAGATAACAACTGTACTCTGACCTACGCCAGGAATACCAAAGTTTGGTGACCATGAATCTGATTTTGTTGCAAATGAAATTTGGTCTGCTGTATTGCCTTCCAAAGCTGTAACACGAAGCATTACGCCTTCATAAGTTTCAGGTGTATATTGATGTCCCCATGTGTTGATAGACAATCCGCCTGTACCGGTCATTGGAAGTACTGCATTCAATGAGTTTACATGCATACCATAGTCGCCAAAATAGGTAGCTGAACTATAACCAACTGCTGCCTGCCAGTGGCTATAAAAGTCATCCTCTGTATAACCGTCGGTAGTTTTCATACCGTGAGTACCGCTACTTTGGTTACCATTTTCATACAACTTTTTCCAGCTATGCACCAATTCATACGATTTTGCAGGAGGAACAAATGCACCAGGCATTGCTTCCGAGTGCGGATCTGCATCGTTGCTGACAACTGTCAAATCGCCGTCCCAACCCCAGAAGTGATGACGAAGCTGAGCCAAACGATAACAGTCGCTATCCTTAGAACATTTTCTACATGTTGCATCGTAAGTTGAGTGCAAGTATTCATTTTCAAAATCGTAGCTTACCAATTTATTGCTCGATGAATCCTTCAAATAGATATCATCAAGATAGAATACTGTATCACTGTCAACTGCTGGGAAAAATACACCAAATGCAGCACTTTTAGAGCTATCTTCAACTGTAACTGGTGTTGTTACTTTCAAAGTAGCTTCTTGCCATTCTGTTGTGAAGTTCAAAGCGGTCTGTTGAACAGTATTTCCCGCACCTATCCGATCATAGTTACTCTTTTTAGTTACTAACTGTCCTCCGCTAACATTCTTAGAAGCCTTATAACTTATATGAATTTCATCACCTGCTAATAAGCGACCACCTACTTTGGCATTATCAGGTACTCTGCTATCAAATGTTGCGCCTCTTGATGAGATATACGGAACAGAAAGAACCAATACTTTTGATCCAGAACTATCGATAGCTTTTACACGGAGATATTTATTTGAATCAATAAAATCAGGAGAGAGTGTGTCGCCAAGAGCTATGAGCAAGTCTTTACCAGACATACCACTCTTGCTGATTGTAACAGACTGACCTGTTACGATTGAAATCGGATTGCTATCGGTATAATCAACATCGTTGACTGTTACAACATAACCGCTTGGCAAAGATACGATGAACTCGCCTGTATTCTTTACAGCGTTTTCTGCTGTAATTGTATCTCCGTTTATATTGAATGTACCAGAAATACGAGATGTCGAACTTGTATAGTCTTTTGTGTTAACCCATTTTGCAAAGAGTTCCATATTATCCTGAACAGTATCGGTGTCGAAATTCCACTTAAATGTGCAAGCTGAACTTGTGTACCAACCATCGAAGATGAAAGAACTATCTGTCGGGTCAGCAGGTTTTGAAACCTTGCCACCCTTTGCAACTGACTGAGGATCAGGAGTTGCACTTGTGCCGTGATCGTTCAAATTAAAGGTAACATCATAGTAAACCTTGATTTCTTCCCATACTGCTGTAAGTGTTGTATTTTTAGTAATTTGGAATGAATCGCCACCTTGATAAGTGTTACCTTCACCATCGCTCCAACCCTTAAACAGATAGTTTACACCACCAACAGATTTGGTAGGAACATCTGATTGTACTGTTACAGTA